>JAXHTB010000201.1:0-7051 GCA_034190185.1 Spirochaetota bacterium
ATCATTAAAACGCAAACCCCGGGAAACAACTAATTTTTCCAAAAGATCAAAAGCGCCTTGGAAAAGTAAAGCAAGCAACGCGGCTGGTATTGCGCCTTCTAAAATAAGGGTAAAGTCATCTAAACGTATGCCGGTTAGTATGGGCTGACCATAACCGCCGGCTCCGATTAAAGCACCTAAAGTGGCAACACCTACATTTATTACTGCGGCTATCTTTATACCGCTTAGAATTGAACGCGCTGCTAATGGCAGTTCAAGAAAACGTAGTTTTTCCATCTTTGTTAGTCCAAGCGCATCAGCAGATTCAATTAAGTGACCTGGTATGTCCATAATACCGCTGTAGGTATTGCGTATGATAGGCAGAAGACTGTAAAGAAATAGAGCCATCATGGCAGGTCCGGCTCCTATACCGAGTAGTGGTATCATAAAAACAAGGATCGCCAGTGAAGGTATGGTCTGGATAACTCCAGCTATAGATAAAATAAGATGACCGGCCTTCTTATGATAAACCGAAAATATACCAAGGGGAATCGCTAACAGAATAGCAGCAGAAAGTGAAATAAGAACGAGGAAAATGTGTTCACTTGTATTCTTTTTAAAACGAACCCATAAATGGCTTTTCTTTGTTTTTATATTAAATTGGAATTCGCTGTTTAAAAAATCTGCTGCAACCTGGTCAGAGGGCATTCCCAATAATTTAACCATAGAATTCATTTGAATCATCTTATTATCGTCAATTCTATTCCTTAAATTAGATATAGCGGATATAAAACTTTTGGCCTTATCATTAAGTTCTGAACGATATAGAAGTAGTGCGTTGTATTCTGGGAAGTGTTTCTTATCATCTTCAAGTACCTTAAGATCATAATATTCAATTTCTGCGTCTGTTGCATATAAATCCATAACATCTATTGATCCTGATATGAGTCCACGGTAGGCAAGGTCATGGTCCAATCCGCGTATATTTTTATGAGTCAGCATATAGGTTTTTTTTAACGCAAGCCAGCCGTCTCCACGGTTCATGAATTCATTACCGAACCCAAGGATTAAATCCGGGAATTTATTTAAATCGGATATTTTTTCAATATTCAGTTCCCTTGCTCTGCTTTTCATCATACCCAATATATAGGTATTATTGAAGCCGAGAGGGGATATCACTGAAATATCTCTATTTTTTAAGTAATCTTCAATTTCAACAAAATTTTTAAATCTTTTACCTGATAGTATCTCCTCCCGAATTGTGCCAGTATATTCCGGATAGATATCGATGTCACCATTTAGTAAAGCGCTCCATAAAATGCGAGTTCCACCTAATTCTTTTTTATGATCGGTCTTCAAACTACATTGCTTTGCTGTAAGTCGTACGATCTCACCAAGAATAACTGATTCTGTAAATTTTTTTGATCCGATCCTCACTTCGTGAGCCCATGCTATTGTAGGAAGTATAGTTATAATCATCAATGCGTACTTCATAAGCTTCCCTCTTGCAGATGACTGCGCTGCGCTTTGATGAATTGAGAGACAAATGGATTTGCAGGTGTGTCGATCAACTCCTTAATGGTTCCGCTCTGTACAATATTTCCGTTATTGATGAGGATAATATTGTCGCTTAAATAGGCTGCTTCATTTAGATCATGGGTTACAATTAGGACTGTTTTGTGTAGTTCATTAAAAATTTCTATAAGGCTGTCATGTAAACCAGATCGAATTATAGGATCAAGCGCACCAAATGGTTCATCCAGCAGAAGAATCTCCGGGTCAAGCATCAATGCGCGCATTAAACTCACTCTTTGCCTTTGCCCGCCAGAAAGTTCCATTGGATACTGTTCCAGCGCCTCTTCCGGGAAATGTGTCATTTGACATAGTTTGTAAAGACGCTCTTGGATTTTCTCATTACTCCATTTTAGCCGTGAAGCCATCAATGTTATGTTTTTTTTGGCATTTAAATTTGGGAAAAGTCCACCTTCCTGTATGAGATATCCAATTTTAAGACGCATATTACGCAGATTTGAATCTGATAATTGAACGCCATCAATGATCACTTCACCATTATCCGGTTTTATAAGTCCGTTTATTAATCGCAAGATGGTAGATTTCCCACAACCGCTTGGGCCGATAAGTGTTGTAGTATGGCGGGCTTGAACAGTTAGATTAAAATTATTTAGGACGGTATTTTCACCATATGAATGATTTATGTTTTTTAATTGGATCATATTTTGTAATGAAAGATTTTAAGTGAACTATTAGAGAAGGTATATACAGTGATTTATAAATGTCAATGAGATTTCATTTTAATCTGATATAAATCTAAAAAATCGTTGTAACTTAAGTTCAAACCGGTTTCAGAGATTATGATCTAGAAGAATCAAACGATTTAGAATAATATCGATTTTTAAAAAATAGGTAAGCTCAAACTAATTTCAGAGATCGCATTGAATGAGAGGTTTTTTCACCGCGAAGGCGCAAAGCACGCGCCCTGAGGGGAGCGAAGAAGTGCCCTTGGGGGGCAAAGGTGAATTTTTGTCAATATATCGTTGATGGGACGGTAAATAGTAATTGTCCAGCCTTTTATAATTGCGACATATTGTGAAAATTGTAGCGAAATTATTGATTTTTAAATTTTTACAATGTCAGAAGAAAGAAAAAAAAATATTTTTCCTTTGTATGCTTTGCGCCTTTGCGGTGAATATTTTTCATTTTTTGACAGAGGCTGAACAATCACCTCAATAGATAAATCCCAAATAAGGTTGTTCGAACAGTTAGAGCTTACATAAATAGATTAACATCGATTCTTCAAAATACTTTTTTTTTAGTTATTCTGAATAAACAGAGCGCAATAAAATAACTGATTGAAACAAGGATATTTTCTATTGTTCTATCATCACTTAATTTTTTCGGGTTGACATTGTAAACCAAGAAATTTATTCTTTTCAAGAGAATTCTAGACATGAGATTAAAAAATTTTATATATAATAATAGTAGACTATTTCTGAATAGATTTAATCTAGTACTATTAGCAGTAATATTTGCTATACAAATTGTTGGTTGTAACGAAACGGATGATGATCCGGAAGTCTCACCATCACCTGAATTTGTAAGCGCGATAGTTGAAAATGAAATGCCTTATGATGTTGTAGCTACCTTTACCAAAGAGGTGATTCTTACAGATTCCGCTGGTTTTAATATTCAGGTAAACTCAGTATCTGCAACCATAAACAGCGTAAGCGGAGATGGAACAGACACTTTGACTTTTAGATTGGATATGGATGTTATATTTGATGATGATGTCACAATTTCATATGATTCCAGTATGGGAAATGCGGAAGACACTTCGTCAAATCCGCTTATGTCTTTTGGGCCGGTTAATGTGACTAATAATGTAGATTTTCAATTTGATTATCTAATTGATTATGTAAGTTCAGAGGGAAGTTTTACATATGACCTATATGTAGGCAGCGACCCCAAAGATGTCTATTTTATCTTTACAAACACAAGCGCAACTACAGATGTAGCTCCTCCAACAGTAAGCAGCAATAACTATTCTTTCTCTAAGAATAGAGCTCCCAATACAGGCAGGCAGGAGAATATAAACCTTGATGAACTCTTTCCAAGGGGAATCGGTTTAATAGGAAAATCTGAGATCACTGAATTTAACAGGATTTCTCCTGCCTATTTCAATAAGAATGAAAACAGTAATAATATAGTTTTCCCTGAACCGGAGGCACCATTACTATATGCTATTGACGATGCCTACAACTTCATGAACACTAGCACTAGCGACCTTATACCCTCTACTTGCAGGTATGTAGGCTCAACTGTATACAAAACATTGATTATCTGGGTCGCAAATGACTGCTGGCACATAGGCGGAACAAAGGCAAATCTTGTTACCCCGGAGATGATTAATACAATAGCAGATAAATTTTTAATAACCGGTGATGATAATGATATTTATGATTGGGTTGCTAATATTTTTGGTGAAGAGTGGGGAGCGCATGATTATAGCAATCTAATTGTTGATGATGATGAAATAACAATCCTACTTTTTGATATAGATAATGATAACTCCACAACTGGCGGTGTTGGTGGTTTCTTTTGGGCAAAGGATAACTTTTTGACATCTTCTATAGATTATTCAAATGAACGGATAATGTTTTATCTTGATGCTGTAATGCTGGCTACACCTGATGGTGAAACATGGGAGATGTCGGACTATTTGCCTGCTTCCCTGGTATCAGCCCTTGCTCACGAATTTCAGCATATGATACACTTTTATCAGAAAGCTGTTTTACGCACTTCCGATAATAACTCTGAAACTTGGTTAAATGAGTTGTGTTCCATGGCTGCTGAAGATATTGTCGCTGACAAATTACAGGTTAATGGTCCGCGAGGTGTTGCATACAATGACTATTCCGCAGGCGCTGCAAATAATACAGTCGGCAGATTGCCCCTTTATAACTACTATAACGATGTTCCTGTAACTGCATGGTTAAGCTATCCTGATGTGCTTAAAAGCTATGCAGTAAATTATGCTTTTGGATCATATTTAATAAGGAATTTTGGAGGAGATCAATTCTTAACAGATGTTGTGCAGAATACTTATACCGATTATCAGGCAATAGAATATGCTCTGTCACAAGCTGGAAGTAGTGATGATTTTAGTAAGATACTGAGAAGATGGGGAGCCGCAAATCTTTTATCTGATTTAACAAATATACAATCATCAGATAATGTAACATATAATAACAGCTCTTCAGGCTTCGATTTTGGAGATTACAAGGCGGGATCAATCAATCTATACAATTATGAATATGATAGTTATGATGGTCCATATATTTGGAGTAGCTTGCCTGACACAGACAGAGGTTATTTATCAAATACATATTACCATGCAGCCAATGATATTACAGGGCAGCAGTCATGGGATATTACTTTACCGGATGATATGAAGCTGACAGTTGTAGTTAAGTAAAGATAAATTATTAGCAACCGGAAAAAGAATATGAATTTATTAAAGTATAGATCCATTTCAGTAATATCTGTCTTGATTCCGGCATTTCTTATTTTCTGTGCAACTAAAGAAGATATCAGATCATCAGGAATAGAGACAGGTGCCCTGACACCTGGTTCCATAGCTCTTGAGATAAACGGTAAGGTATCGGTAAAGGGAAATGAGCCTCATACATACCTCGTAATTATAACAAGAAAATATGGAGCATTAAAAATCGTTGGGGCTTTTGAAAAAGAGATACGAAGAAACTATCAGCAAAAGTATATAAAGGTTAATGGCAAAGTCGTAAAGAAAACGATAGGCCCAGGCTTCCCGGCAGAATTTAAGGTAACTGAGATTATTGAAATAAGGTAAGCTTAAACTGATCTCATACACCGTAATGAATGAGATGCTTATTTATTACGTGCTGTTCGTTCGGCTCGATTGGATGGTCGCTGATAAATTTCAATTTATTACTCGACGATCCTCTGCGGTTTCTGCGGTCTATGCGTTTAAATAGATTATCTGAAAACTGTTTGAACTTACGAAACAAGCGGAAAGTTTTTTTAGGGCTGTTGGAATATTTCGATCTGCGCAATCAATTTTTTTCAATTTGCCGTGGAGTCCTGATCTGCTGCGCAGCCAGGAGAGAGATCAAGCTCATAACAGCTCCGCTGATAAATGGTATGCGATAATCTATCATCCATAGAAAGCCGCCTATTGCAGGCAGGATCACAGCAGCAATATGGTTTATTGTGAATCCTACTGCCATTGAAGGAGCCACATCCCTTGGATCGCCAATTTTCTGGAAATAAGTACGAATGGCGATAGCAAAATTAAAAAATATGTGATCTAAAATATAGAGAACTGCTATAATCACTTTGTCATCTATTATTGCATAAGCTAGAAAAATAAATATCAGACTTAAGTACTCCAAAGACAATACCTTTTTTTCTCCAAAGCGAATAATACATTTACCAATTATAGGGCTTATGTAATAATTAATTATATTATTTATTACGAATAATATAGTGATCTCCTGAACTGTAAAATTAAATTTTTTGACCATTAGAAATACTGCAAATGCAACAAATATTTGTCGTCTTGCTCCTGCCATAAAGGTGAGAAAGTAAAAGAGACCATATTTTTTTCTTAATATCATCCTTTTCCTTTGGGGCTTTATATCATGTCTTAGCGGATTTTGAAAAAGTCCCCAGATGCCAGCTAGGACAATAAGTCCACCAATCAGAAGATAGATTTTATCATAGCTAATGATTGGAGCAACGAGAAAGATGAAAATGCCGATAATAATATTTGAAGCTGCAGCAATGCCTCGTAATTTACCAAATACAAGAGGTGATTTTTTTTCATCAAAATGCTGTAAGGTTAAAGATTGATTTGTTGTCTCAAAATAATGGAATCCAAAGCTCATTATTAGTGTAGTGAAGATTAAACCAGAAAATGAAGGTATTTGACCTGTCAATGACAATCCCAGCCCCAGCATTAGAACGGATAATGCGGATAACCTGTATTCTTTTATTATCAGCATTACATAGATTGCAAGAAGCGCTAAAAATCCCGGTATCTCGCGTATAGATTGGATTATGCCTATATGATTACCTTCCAGGAGAACTATATTTACTGCAAAATTGTCAAAGAGCGTCCTCCATGCCTGAAGTCCAATAGTAGAACTAATTGTAAGTGCTAAAAGAAAGCGATACATTGGATCATGTTTTATATTATTCATTTCTATCTTCATTATATGTAGATCTTAATTATTATATTTTTGATTTTTATATGGATATATATGAAATAATTTTCAACTTCATCAGTTTACTTCAAAGATTAATTTTTTTAAGTCAATATTTATTTATAAGATATTTACTTATATTGATAAAAATTCTAAATAATTTGCTTATTTTTTAGCTTGACAAAGTAATTACTATATCTTTAAAAAAGTGTAATCATCTAATGGGATAGGCTTATAATAGTAGATCAGTAGTAAACTTAAATAATTAAATTTTTTTTATTACATGTTCTGAACTTAAATTTAATTATTCC
>JAXHTB010000202.1:0-7045 GCA_034190185.1 Spirochaetota bacterium
CGCTAGTTTAACCCGAAGGTCTCTGAACACCTCCCGGGCCTTTCGGGAAAAAACAATAGATGCATAAAGAACAAAAGGAAGCACCATGAAAGACACCAGGGCCATGATCAATCATAAATCCAATAAGGGGAGCAGCAAGTACAGTAAAGAGTGATTTTGCTTGTGATTCGAGAGATAATATAGTAGCACTGGTTTCGGGTTTTGAATGTGCATCGAATCTACTAAGCAGCATAGGTCTCCAAAAATTTTGCAGCATATGGAAACAGATAAATGTAACAATAGCAAAGATGTAGAGTTCGAAGTATAGGAGAGGTGCCATAGCACAAAAAAGAACCAGCGTTGTCCACCAGATAACGCGGCAGCCGGAGTCCTCACCGCCAGATTTTTTGCTAATTATGTAAGAATATCTCGATGCAAAACTTGCGAAAATACTCAAAACAAAATATATACTGTATACTACAATAGTTGTTTTTTGATCCTTATCTGTAAAAGCTAGGAAGATGGGGATTCCCAGAACCATTTGATTAGCTATAGGTTGAATATAATCTTTAATTGTTTTGAAGATACCCTCAAAACTCATCGATTCAATAAAAAGCCTTTTTAACTCTGGTATTTTTACAGCATCCTTAAGTGTTAAAAAAAGATGCTGTACAATATCAATTAAGGAAACATTTTTTAATTCTCTACCCAGCTCTTTAGGATAACCCAAAAAATTTATAATACCGATAAAATATGGTAGAATACAAAGAAGGAATATATGACTGTATTCTGCATTCGGATTGTATGCTCTCCATGATAACATGAACACTAGACCGATCACTGCGCTAACTGAAGATCCGATCTTTGACCATGAACGAGTGAAACCATAAATCCTGGTTTTTTCTTTAAGTCGCCCCTGGGATCGAAGCCAATCAAAAATCATAGCTTTATGTGTTCCAGTGCGGAATGCCTCTCCAATACTAAAGAGAAACATCGCAACAAAAAGCATCCATACAATGCTTACAAAGGAATATAAAAGGAAACTCAGTATGTAGCTTGAGAAACTTATAATCATGCACTTTTTACGACCGTAGAGGTCTGCTAATGCACCGCTTGGAACCTCCAGAATATTTACACATATTCCTCCAAAACCTACAAGGGCGCCAAGCATTGTATAACTCAGTCCTTTTTCATGAAGCAATATTAGATAGAACACTGGTTCAAAGTATTGCTGATTTTTCAGGAAACCGTAAAGACAGAAACGAGTCAGCATATTTAAATATATTACCTTATGATTTTTTGATAATGTAGAATAGAATCCCCAAAAGGCGGTTTATGCTATTTTGATATATTATTACAAAAATATTAGTATGTCGATATCTTTTCTATGTCAAGATAATTTGGAGATACTATTAAATGGAGCTTATTATTAAATTTATAGATCTTCCAGCACATAGATTTTGTGATATATTTTTATAAAGTATTTATAATTTATCTCATGTGAGATCGATTTACAAAGGGGAAATTAATTACTATTATAGTTGTATTTCTAGTTGCCATATTCTTCGATTTTATTATTATATTGCAAATGATAAATATATTTAAGGAGGTTCTTATGATCTTTAGACAGCTTTTTGATATTAAGGGTGAATCATCAACCTATACTTATCTCTTGGCTGATGAAGAAAGTAAAGATGGTATTATTATCGATACAGTGATTGAAAATATAGAGAGAGATTCCAACATTATTTCAGAGCTAGGTATAAAGATTAGATATATAATAGACACTCATATTCATGCTGATCACATTACAGGAGCTGGTAGATTAAAACAGATCATAGGTTGTGAAACTGTAGTCGGAAGCGGAGCTAATGTAAAGACCTACGATATCGGTATAAATGATGGAGAATCCCTAAACTTTGGGAAATATGAAGTAAAAGCGATTTCTACTCCTGGTCATACCGACTCGTGTACAACACTTAAAGTAAATAATATGTTATTTACAGGTGATTCTGTTCTATATCGCGGTTGTGGAAGAACCGATTTTCAGCAGGGAGATTCAAGAAAGCTGTATCATAGCGTAAGGGATAAGCTTTTTACTCAAGATAAAGATACTTATATCTGTCCTGCACATGATTATAATGGTCGGACAGTGTCCACTATAAAAGAAGAAAAAACTTATAGTGCCAGATTGCGTGATGGAATTAGCGAAGATGAATTTGTAGAAATTATGGCAAACCTAAATCTACCAAAACCAAAAAAAATTGATATTGCAATACCGGCAAATTTAAAGTGTGGATTATAATTTTTAGATTTTTTTTGATTGAGTAGAAATAAAAATAATCTCTTCAGGAATGAAATTACTACTGATTATCTGTATCTTTTTTCTATTAGATAACAGATAATATAACCTAAAGTTAAAGTAATATATATACCAAATATTACATCTGTAATAAAATGATATGATAAAATGATCCTTGTTAATGATGTCACAATACCATAAGAGACCAAGAGTATTTTTATAATATATCTTTTGCTATAGTATATTAAGGGTGTCAGATATGAAAAGGTTTCAGTAGTATGTCCTGACGGGAAGGAGTGAAATCTTGTTGAAAGTGAAAATGGAGAAAACAGGTCAACTTTTGCATAGGGTCTTGCTTTCCCAATAATCAGCTTAAGCGACCATGTTAAAACACCGGATATTAGAATTAAGATTACTATTACAGATATGGTTAAATTTCTATAAAGAATGTATTTTTTTTCATTCTTAGCCTTGTAATATAGGGCAAGAAAAAAAGATGTTACTATGCACAATCTCAATATCCAGAAATGATGATCAGATATATTTCTTATTATTTCTGAATAAACTGATTTACTTGGTTTGCCTTCTTTTATCAACTCAGGCGCATCTTTGTGCTCAAGCCAGAGATATCTGGAAAGCCTATTATCGTTGTACAGACTTACTGTTAGTTGTGTAATGCAATAAAGAAGGCTGAATATAATAATATATTTAGTCAACCTTGCTCTTGATATATCTTTATTCTTATTTTTATTCATCACGAAAATAATTTGATTGAGTTTGATCTGTATTAGACCTGTAAATATGAAAGAAATAATTAGTGTTAATTGACGGGTTTACATATGTTTAATTGATCAAGATAATATCATTGTAAGTTTTTTGTTATTTCTTAGGATTTACAGAATAAGTGATTCAATTGAGTTACTATCTTTTTAATGATATAATAAAACATATCTAATATCTTTGTCGTAAATTATATTGACTGTCAATTATTTAAAGGATATGCATTAATTACTGAAGGAAGAAAGGGATCTATGCAAGACAAAAATAAGAATAAGCTATCTTTTGATATGATGATTAAAGATATGGAATTGAAATTAAGACATAAATAAGGTCGATAATCGATAAACTGAGAACACATATGAATCCCTTATTACAAATAAAGGATCTGAATGTCAGGTTTTCTATGCCTGATAAAGATATTTTTGCTGTTAGAGACGCTTCCTTAACCTTAATGAAAGGTAGCGCCCTTGGTCTTGTAGGCGAGTCCGGTTGCGGAAAATCTGTTACTGCATTCTCAATTTTAAGGCTTATATATCCTCCAGGTAAAATAGAATCTGGAAAGATAGTCTTTAAGGATAGGGATATCTTACAACTTTCGAGAAATGAAATTACAGATATAAGAGGCAAAGAGATTGCTATGATTTTTCAGGAGCCTATGACTTCCCTTAATCCTGTATTCAAGGTTGGTTTTCAGATAGCTGAAACAATAAGGCATCGGCTAAAAAAAAACAGAAAAGTCGCCAGAGAAATGGCTATTGAGCTTTTAAATCTTGTAGGTATACCAAATCCTTCAAAGAGATACAATTCCTTTCCTCATGAACTTTCTGGAGGCATGAAACAGAGAGTAATGATAGCAATAGCGCTTTCTGCATCCCCTTCAATTTTAATCGCAGATGAACCAACAACATCACTGGACGTTACTATTCAGGCTCAGATATTGGATCTTTTGGAGCAGCTTCAGGAAGAAAAGAATATGTCATTATTGCTGATAACACATGATCTTGGTGTAGTGGCAAATGCTGTTGATTTTGTAGCAATTATGTATGCAGGCGAAATTGTTGAATATGGAAGTGTAAAGGATCTGTTTCAAAATCCCCTTCATCCCTATACGATCAGCCTTTTTAAAGCAATTCCCAAAATTGGTGAGAACAGATCCAAGCTCCCCACCATACCAGGTGTAGTACCTGTTATTACCAGTATTCAGGAGAGATGTATATTTGCTAACAGGTGTGATCATTTCACAGATCGATGTCAGCAGAATACGATTCCTCTAATAGATATTGGCAATAATCATCATGTCAAATGTATTAATATAGGGTATTAACGATATTGTTGTAATGTAATATTCAGATTATAAATTCTGACCTCAATTTAGGAGACGATTTCCCCCAACTAAATATCTAAACATATGAGATGATTCTGTATCATATTTTATTCTAATGCGACATAATCAGATATAATCTCATTTCAGGTTTTCTGAAAATTGAAATATTTAAACCTTATAATGTGGTCAGAAATATTATAATGATTACGATTATGAGATTTCGTTTACTTCGGTACTATAGTATTTTGGCAGGCTTACAGAATCCATGGTTGAAGGATCGATCGCAATTCTGAAAATGGAATAGGCAAAATTGGCAAATTAGCATTAATTAAAATCTCCCTGCTTTTGACAGGGAGATTGTCATAGTCGATCTATGTTATTAGAAGAATAAAACTAGAAAGCCAATTGAATTTTATAGGTCTCTTTAACTGCATTTAGGATTGCGGGAATAACTTTTGGATTCTTTGATTCTATATCATTTAACATATTGATAATCTCAGATCTTGAGAGTTCGATATCGCAGTGATCACATTCTTTTAGATTTTTATTTCCACAAATTTCAATGTTGATACAATTTTTACATATACTCTTGTTCATTTGACTTCTCCACATCATATTTTGTTTAATAAGTATATATTTAGCAATTTTTGTGCCAACTTTGAGGAATGTAATTATAAATAACATTTTTTTGCAAAATTGTTATATATTATATAAAAAATGTTATTTATAACCTATAATAATACTATATTCTGAATATTTTTAACTGAAATTTGTCTTTGTTAAAGCTTGTTATGTATAAAATTATAATTATTCTCTGTTAAAAGAGTAGTGTTTTTAAGGATTACTGTTGCAAATTCGATGCACTGTATCATTTTTGCAACACATGTTGTTATATTTTTTATGTAATTAGGCATTAGCGCCCTGAATATTGACTATTTTGCCATCAACTATGGTTATTTCCCTTTCAGAGAGTGAGGCTATATCCTTATCATGTGTAACTATTAAAACTGTTGTATTAAGTTCACTAACAAGTTGAAGAAGAGTCTCTGTTAGGAGTCTTGAATTTTCGCTGTCAAGATTTCCTGTTGGTTCATCTGCAAGAATGATGTCAGGTTTTCCAACAATCGCCCTTGCTACAGCGATCCTTTGACACTCCCCGCCGGATAGTTCTGTTGGTTTGTTGTATATCCTGTCTGAAAGATTAAATTTATCAATAACCTCCATAGCCATTTCTTTTGCCTCTTTTTTCTTTATTCTTCTGATGAGAAGTGGGATCATAACATTCTCAAGTGCGTTAAATTCGTGAAGGAGATTATGAAGCTGGAAAATGAACCCTATATGCCTGTTTCTAAATCCTGAGAGGTCTTCTACGCTGAGATTTGACACATCCTTGCCAAGGATACTAAGTCTTCCGGATTGAAATCCATCAAGGCAACCTATCATGTTCAGAAGAGTAGATTTACCAGCTCCTGAGGGTCCAACTACAGTTACGATCTCGCCCTTCTTCACATTTAGAGATATTTTTTTTAAAACTCTTAAGGCATTTCTTCCATATCCATATATCTTTTCAAGATTATCGACTTTAATAATGTACTCATCCATTCAAATAACCTCTTTTTATAAGATATATATATCGCTGTCTTATGTTACTCATAGCGTATAGTTTCTGCCGGCAGTTGTCTGGAGGCATTCCAGGCAGGGAAAATTGTCGCTGCTGTGGATAGAAAAACAGCAATTATTGCGACAAATACAATAAATTCAGGATTAATCTCTGTTGGTATATTATCCAGATAATATACATGTTTAGGCACAAGGGAAATTCGAAGAAATGACCCAAGTTTGAAAAGGTAATAGATGTAACCCATTACACTATTGATTGTATTCTCAATCCAGTTGATTATCGATTCAAGGTTCAATGAAGCTGCAAGTCCAAAAATGACTCCAAGAAATGTTCCTGTTAGTCCGATAAAGAATCCTTCCATTACAAATATTGTCATTATAGACATAGGTTTTGCACCCATAGACTTCAATATCCCGATAGACTTCCTTTTCTCCATAACAACCATGACAAGAGTACCTAATATAGTAAATCCTGCTGATATAATTATTAAAAATAGGATAATTGTTATTATTAGTTTTTCAAGTTTAAGAGCATAGAATAAATTCTGATTCCTCTGTTCAGCAGTTAGTGTCTGAAAATCGTAGCCGATAACAGACTGAATCTGCGAGGCTGTATAATCCATTTTGAACACGTCATCGATCTTAATACCGATTCCCCGGATCGTTTTTCCAATATTATATAATTTTTGTGCTGCAGGGATCGACATAATTATGAGGCCATTATCAAAATCGTAGTATCCTGTCTTGAAGAATCCGATAACCTTATACTTTTTTGTTGCTGGTGTGATCCCTGTAACTGCATTCAGTCTGCCCATTGGAACAATGAGTTCAATTATATTGCCAATTTTAATACTATAATTGTATGCCATCTCAGCGCCAATATAGACTTCATTGGTTCTTTTGAAGATCTTTGCGCCTTTTGTTATAAATTTACTTATATCTTCGGGTAGTCTATTTCTACTCTCTATTCCTCTGATCACCACAGGAGAGATATATGTTTGAAATCTAATAAGCCCCTGCCCCTGAACATAAGGGATTGC
>JAXHTB010000203.1:0-6968 GCA_034190185.1 Spirochaetota bacterium
AATAAACAGCTTGAGAGGGATATGATATGGATCAGAGATAAGTTTTTTAAATCAAATAAGAGATGGAATAAAACCATAATTTTTGGTCATACACCAACGAATTATATTACTGGCGTTAGGAGAAATGTGTATTTTGATGTAGAAAAGAATATAATTGGAATAGATACAGGAGCGGTCTATGGAGGATCATTAACATGCTTAAGATGGCCTGATAAGGCAGTTTTCCAATATTAATTTCTTGACTTTACAGAATATGAACTCATTAATAAAGAGTATTTAAATATAGATCGATTCAATCTTTTAGCGTAAATTATGAATCCTTTGTTTAATATATATTCCCTATAAAATCTGACAATAGATCAATAATATTAGGAATACACCAAACCTTAAGTGATGTTTACATATGATTAACAGGAGAATAAAATGAGATTATTTTATTTCTTAGGAAGAATGATATGCTATACCTTTGCTATTGCTTTACCTACAGTAATTGTAACTAGCATTATTATTAGCTTTGGATATTATTTAGGCACTTCATTTGTTATTGGATCATATGAAGAGATTACTATTGATCTTATTAAATGGGTCCCTTGGACCCTATTAATTGCTATGTCAATTTTTTTAATACAGTTCGGACTTTTTACGCCAATTAAGATCCCTGCTTTTTTTCAATCATTAAGAGATATTAATTCTAATTTTGATGGTGATAAACTTAATCCAGATATTGGAGATAAAGAACTCAACGATTTATATAATTCCTTTGTTTATCTTCCTTTATTCAACTGGGTCAGTGCTGTTTTTTATAGTATTTTATCCTGTGCAATATTAGTTGGATTAATATATTTTGATTATTTATATTCCGGCACTTTTACTGCAAAAAAGATAGAGGTAGTATTCAGGATCCTTTCTATTACTGGAACTTCAGTTATCATACTTGTCGCAATCGCAGTATATCTTTTATCAGATATTGTTACAGCTCACGAAAGAGCTACATGTTATAATGAGTTACGGAGAAGAAATATCAATATACCGCCAAAGGCTATTATCGGTATCAGGATCAAGTTCCTATTTTTTGTAATTCTTATGATTGTAACACTTTTAACATTTGGAGCCTTGATTGAAAGGGGAAGGTTTTATGGTGAGGCAGATCTTACACCAATTGTTGTGTATTTCCTAACCTCAGTTACTGCAGGAATTGTATTAATTTATGCAAATATAAATTCTATTTTAACTATTCTAACAGACTTAACCAGAGTAGCTAAGGAGATTGCTGCAGGTCGTGGTGTAAGTTTTGAGGTTCTTCCGCTTGACAGGGAATTTGCTTCTATTGAGTATACAGTTATGGAAATGGAGAAAGAGATAGATGAGTATAGAAGAAATCTTGAGTTAAAGGTTGAAGAGAGAACGAGTGAATTACAGAATGCTCTTTCTGATCTTCGAGAAAGAGATGAGTTAATACAAAAGCAATTGAATATTGCAGGCGCAATTCAGAGGGGTATTTTACCGAGTAATGTAGATAATTGGAATGAGCTAAATTTTGCAGTAAGATATTATGCAATGGAGAAGATTGGAGGGGATTTTTATGACATTATGAAGCTTAGTGATAATAAGTTGATTATATTCATAGCTGATGTATCAGGACATGGTATTCCTGCAGCGCTAGTTACAGCAATGGCTAAGATCTCATTTAATAATGCCTGTAGACAATTCGATTCACCTAGGAAAATATTTCAACAAGTGAATCAAGATATTATTGATCAGGTAAAAACACAGGATTATTTGACATGTTTTTTTATCGTAATAGATGAAGAATATAATATTACATATTCAAATGCCAGTCATCAGAAATGTATAATATTAAGAAAAGAAAAAAGCGAAATTGAGCTTCTCGATACTAATGGTCTTTTCATTGGAGCAATAGATGAAGCTAGGGAAACATATGAGGAAAAACATACAAAATTGTCTTATGGCGATAGAATTATCCTGTATACTGATGGAATATCTGAAGCATCGAATGAGGATCGTCAGGAATATTCTAGTGAAAGGCTGCAAGATCTTATTTTAAAGAATAACCATCTCCCTATCGAAGAATTTGCAGATCAGATCATTGATGATGTGCGTAATCATGTTGGCACATCTCCAATTGTGGACGATATTACACTAATTGTAATTGAGGTGATTCAGGATAAGACAATTAATATTATAAAAAATGTAAAGAAGCAGATAGCTGAAGATAAATATAGTGAAGCTATTGAGTCTCTTGATAGAGCACTTACTGTATATCCAGATGATGTAAATCTTATATATAATCTAGCAAAGTGTCATTTCAGGTTAAATAATTATCAATTGACAACTGATTTTATTGAAAGATATATTGATAATGATAAAAATAATAAGTTTGCTTACTACATTGGTGGTGCTGCTTATTTTCAGATAGAAAATACAGAAAAGGCAATTGAGTTTTTGGAAGAAGCGGTTACTCTTGATCCGAATTTTGTAAATGCTTTATTTGCCCTTGCAATGGCATACAAAAAAAAGAATATGATAGAGGAAGCTATTATATTTCTCAATAAGGTAGTTAATATTGATGAGGATAATAGAAGAGCTCTTGTGGAATTAAACAAATTAAAACAGGATGAATGATTATATTAGAGAGGTGAGTGAAGTAGAATTCATGTTTATTTTGCAAATGAAATTTTATAACCTGTTTATCTTTGTCGATACTACTTCAATTATTTCAGAAACATAATTATCTAAATCCTTTATGCTGTCTTTTGGGATTCTAAATCCTATAGCTCCCTCATGACCTCCGCCATTGCTAATTGATAAGAGATTCATAACCTCTCTTAGATCAAATTCTTTAAAAGAGTGGCATCTTCTCATTCTGAACTGAATAAGATCTGATTTTTGAGGATTGTCATAATAAGCCAGTAGGCTTAACTTCTTACTTTCCTCTGCAAGATTATTGGCTGCATGCTTTGAAACAGAGATAAATATATCATCATCAAATTTATCATTTATATATTTCATTTTTTTTTGATTTAGAATGATATATCCTACATTTTTTTTAAAATGATGTTTTTGAATTATATAATTATAGCATTCCTTTTCTTGAGAAGACAGTTTTTGTAGTTCATAGAAAACCTGCTCAATTTTATTGAAATTTGTGTCCCTTACAGTAACCTTCATTAGAATATCATTATATAGGTTAGAGAAAATATTGTATATTTTTTTCTCTCTTCTAGATTTTAAATATTGTCCCATATTTGTATCGCCAACTATTCCTGTAATAATAGCAAGAACAAGATTCCTTGATAGAGGGTCGTGTATCATATATCTTTTTAATATTCTTCTTTTATTTTTTAATTTTATAGCTAAAATACCTATAAGTTCGCTTGCAGAAGAAGCATCAGTAACAAGTGAATAATCGTCGTCACCTATATATTCACCATCGCATGAAATATGATGATCGAATTCTATTTTAAGGATATCTTTTCTTTTGAACATTTCTTCTATTTCATAGTTGATATCCAGCATATCAAATTTGGGTGTGTCGCATATTATAAGTGTATCGATTATAGAGTTAGGGATTTTACTATTGTGATTGATAAGTTCAATAGAATTATATTTGCAAATATCAAGAAGGTATTTAATATTCTCTGGGATATAACCGTCTAAATAGATCTGAATAATTTTATCAAATTTAGTTAATATTATTGCAATTGCAATCATAGAAGAGATACAATCTTCATCAGGATTTTTGTGTCCGCATATTAAAAAGCTTTTTCTTTCAACAATAGCGTTTATTATATTATTGATAATTTCATTTTTTCTATAAATTGTATCAATTTTTTTCTTTATCATACTATTACTCTTTGATATCGATTAACTCATATATCATTACTGGTAATTCTTTTCCCTTTACCCTAATTACATCCAATTCGCGTGCTATTATATTATTTTTAACATACTCATAGGTGAATTCGCTGATAATTATGTTAGTTTTATATACCTTATTTGTCCCTTCAAGTCTTGCTCCCAGGTTTACATTATCTCCCATTAATGTATAATCCATTCTTGATGAAGATCCCATATTCCCAACTACCATATCTCCAGTATTTAGACCGATGCCTATATCAAGCACTGGCTTTCCATTCTTTTTCCATTCTTCATTTAATGAATTCAGATCGTTCATCATTTCTATTGCTGCTTTACATGCAAGCAGTGTATGATCTTCCTGATATACCGGAGCTCCCCAGAAGGCCATGATTTCGTCTCCAACATACTTGTCAAGTGTTCCGTTATACTTAAAGACGATATTAGTCATAGACTCAAGATATTGATTTAGGTGCTCAACAAGAGCCTCCGGTGTCATTTTTTCTGATATTGAGGTAAATCCTCTTATATCTGAGAATAAAACAGTAAGTATTTTCTTCTCACCACCAAGTTTCAATTTGTCGGGATCAAGCAAAAGCTCATCAACAACTGATTTTGAAACAAATTTTGAGAAGGTTTGACGAATATATTTCTTTTCTTTCTGTTCCGTCATTACTCTATATGCAATTATAAAAGAAAATGTTAAACCTATCTGGATCAGAGGAATGGCTAATATACACAAAAGGTTGATTGAATCAAAGAGCAGATATGCGCCCACTATATAAATCAATGCAAATAGAGTTGTTAGTACTATTGAGCTTATAATTGATATTCTTTGCAGAAGGAACCCCATTAGGAGAGCTATAGCAAGTAGAATAAGTATATTTTCAGTTTCGCTAAGCTCGATAATAAAGTCCTGATTGAGAATAGTATTAAGCATATTTGCATGATGTTCTATTCCATAGGTGTCACCATATGGAGACTTATGAATGTCTGTTGCAATTCCGGTTGCAGCATATGCCGCGACTAAAAGAATTTTATTTTCAAGAGATTTATTTCTTATTTTCCCATCCTGATAGAAGTAGTAATATGGATAGTGTTGAAAACTGCCATAGCCTCCTATATAATTGATATTCATAAATCCCATATCATCAATCGGAACCGATATTTCTCTTTTAGGATTGGGTTTGGCCATCTTCTCCAATGGCAGATTCTTCAGTTTGAGGAATTTCCCCATTTTAATTTCTACATCATCTTTTCCGATCCCGTAATAGTGCATAACAATAACTAAATCGATTGAAGGATAGTAATAATTATTGTATTTTATTATCATAGGAAGTTTCCTGATTGTTGGGTCAATTGGGTCAGGTCGAATATTTGCACATCCTATCCCTTTTGCCGCGCTTGCAAGTAAAGGTGTTGGAGGTTCTACATCTTCCACCCATGCTGGTGTTTTATCATCTGGATCTAATGGGAATCTAATTTTATTGAGTATAATTTCTCGTTCGGCAATGTCTGATATTTTTTTATCTACCTCTATCGTTTCAAAGGCATAATCCAGAAATACATTTTTTGCTTCTTTTATAGCATCAGCTAATTCCTTCTCATATGGTTTATGATCAACGAACATAATATCAAAGAAGATTGCTGCGGGGTTCCCACTTCCGACATATCTTGTGAATTTTGCATGTATATTCCATGGGAATGGCCATGAAATACCCTCTTCTCCAAAGCTTCTTATAGTATTTAAATCTATTCCTAATATTATTATATCTTTTCTTGCTCTTGGATTTGGTTTATATTCTCTCACTCCGTCTTGTATTTTTTTGGATCTTTCTGAAGGGTCTCTTAGGAAAAACCTAAAATCGATTGCGCCTTTTTCTATCCCATCAATTATATTAGTATATTTATACAATATTGTAAGAAGCATGAATATAAACAGGGAAATTGAAAGTGCAAATATATGATTTCTATTAAATTTCATGAATTTCCTCTTAAGATTTGGGTATAATGTTTATATGATCAAGGTATAATATCAACAAAAAGACTATTTTATATTATTAGTGATTTAGTTAACCTTTTCAAGTCTTTTTATTTTGATGAAAAAAAAAGTATATGGCGTTTTATTGTCTTAAATATGCTCAATTTCCAATAATTTTTGAAATTATAGTAATTCCCTTGACATTCCGTAAATTATTGTTTTCTATGTATCAAATTTTATTTATACTTTATCCATGAATAAACTAGAATAATAAAATCGATGAGTCAATAATAATATTGGATTATATAATATGAAAAAAATTTTATATCTAATTATTTTTTTACTGATAATTATGAGATGTAATGATGACAAGTCAAGTAGTAGTGATGAAATAACATTTAAAATACAACCAGATTCTTTGAGTAAATTTACATTAAGTGATATGTCATATAATATCACTTTTGATGGAGTAAAAGAAGGAGAATTTGCAATTATATATAATAATACTGTTAATGGTACAAATTATGTTGGTATTGCAGTATCTGATGATCCTTCTGACCAAAACTTCAATATGAAGATATATTTTGAAGCTAGTTCAATACCAGATTCAAAAGAGCTTAATTCAGGAGGTGATGTAATTAAGGTCGCTTATGGTAATAGTATTTATACTTACGATTCCGGTGATTTGACTTTAGCTTTTAATACGCAGGATGATATCAATTATTCTATATCATCAAGTGGTTCTGCTGTTCTGTCTGATTCTTTATCAAATTCAATAACTTTATCAGACATTTCAATAACAGCTCCTCTAAGAAATTAAGCCATTATAATAATATAAATATAACTTAAAACTGGATAAAATGGTAGGTGTGTGGCCAAAATCAGTTGTAAATTCAATGATCGGATAGTACTATTCCTCTGAATTCCGGACATGTGAATGTATACTTATAAGAAAAAGCTATTATGGTGAACATTATTTAACCTTAAACAAGCATCTGAGGATTATTTAGAATTAAGGAATAATTCCAACTAATCTAACATTAACCGAGCAGAAGGGAAGCCAGCCTCTTTTTTGAGCTTTATCAAAGGATATAATCAGATACGGCATATA
>JAXHTB010000204.1:0-6960 GCA_034190185.1 Spirochaetota bacterium
AAGAGAAAAAAATAGAAATAATTATTCATAAGAATGGAAAGATCCTGCTGGTTTCCCATAATTAATCAAGTTGAATTAGAGAACGATTTACTTCTTTGCTTTAACATGGATTCTCTGAAAGCAGTTTGAACTTACAAATAGAGGAGCAACTCAAACATCAATTCAATACCAAGCAGTGGTACTTCCAAAATTATGAAGGAAGGTCCTATAGGATTTAGCATTGTTCTTAAGGCATGCATCTTTGCAACTGGTCTGGCCGGCATTGTTGCGGAATATATTATGGCAACATTGGCCAGTTATTTTCTTGGCAATACAGTTCTACATTGGACTCTTACTGTTTCTTTAATGCTCTTTGCCATGGGTGTCGGTAGCAGGATCAGCAAAAATATTCGATTACCTTTGCTGGAATCTTTTGTTATTATAGAATTTATTCTTTCCATATTATGTGCTCTTAGCGCTTCACTGGTCTATCTCCTCTCAGCATATATCCAATCGATTTGGCCTGTAATATATATTATTTCCATAGGCATTGGCATTCTTATCGGACTGGAAATCCCAATTGCTACGCGGTTAAATGACTATTTTGAGGAGCTGCGCATCAATATAAGCTCTCTTATGGAGAAGGACTATTACGGAGCGTTACTTGGGGGGCTTCTATTTGCATTTGTTGCCTTGCCATATTTAGGGCTTAGCTATACACCTATAGCTTTAGGAACTATTAATTTTATTATTGCTATGGCGCTTTTTGGATATAATTTTAATTCTTTAAAATATAAAAAATCTCTGACTTTTCTTTCGATAGTAATACTTACCGGTTTACTCTTTCTTTTCTTTATTGCAGAGCCTATCGTTTTCTATGGAGAGCAGAGTAAATATGTTGATAAGGTTATATATTCTGAACAGACTCCATACCAGCGGATAGTATTAACTCAGTGGAAAGATAACTACTGGTTATATCTAGATGGAAATGAACAGTTCAGCAGTTTTGATGAGGAAAGATACCATGAGCCGCTTGTTCACCCTGCTATGAGTCTGTCTGTCTCGCATAGAAAAGTATTGATACTTGGCGGAGGCGATGGCCTAGCTGCCCGTGAGGTTCTGAAATATCCTGATGTTAAAAATATTGTTCTTGTAGACATCGATCCTGCAATAACAAGACTTGGTAGGACAAACAGGATATTGACGAAGTTGAATGATAATGCGCTTAATGATAATCGTACCTGTATAAAAAATCAAGATGCCTATAAATTTCTACTAGATGATGATAGTATCTTTGATGTAATTATTATAGATTTTCCCGATCCTAAAACTGTAGGTCTTGCAAGGCTTTATACTCGACAGTTTTATAAACTTGTAATACGACATCTTACTCCTGGTGGCGTGATGGTAACTCAAGCCACAAGTCCTTTCTTTTCCAAACAGGCCTTCCTCTCAATCTTAAAGACAATGCGTTCTATAGGAATACCTGCAATTGCTTATCATAATCATATTCCAACAATGGGCGAATGGGGCTGGGCGCTTGGGATTAACGCGCCGGGACTTAAACACTCGGCATTAAAGAAGAGACTTTCTGTAATGAGCTTTGAAAATGTCAGCACAAGGTTTATAAATCAGGAAGCTATGCAGAGTATGCTTAATTTTGGAAAAGGTACTCTGGATAAACTTTACAAGGTTGAGGTGAATGATAATCTGAATATGTATATCTATAATTATTACAAGAAAGGTTCTTGGGATATGTATTAGCGCAGAATATTGCTTAAATGACATCGCAGAATTGCTAAGCAGATACAGTTTTTTCCAATTGAGAGCTGCAATCAGAATCTTGATAAACAAAGTTCTAAAATATTTCCACGTAATAAATAAAATTCAGTTGCAGATTTCACTATTATATTTATAAAGAATATTATGATCTGGTTTTATAACATAATAAATTTTGCCAAAAGAGAGAATCTTGATAAATTGTTTCTATTGCTTGTTTTAATGATAGGTATAACCACTGTGATATATCCTATATTTGAGCCTAATGTTACTATGCTGAACGCCTTATGGTGGAGTATTGTTACATTAACTACAGTAGGGTACGGTGATATTTCACCGACAACGATTGGCGGCAGGATTGTCGGTATGTTTATTATGTTCTTTGGCATCGGTATGCTGGGTATGTTTACAGCAACAATTGCCAGCATTTTTGTGGAAAGAAAACAGAAACGAGAGAGAGGTATGGAATCATACAACTTTGAAAAACATATCATATTATGTCAATGGAATCATAGGGCAAGGAATACTCTGTCTTTATTGAGAAAAGATCACAGGGTTGGGAACACGCCTATAATTCTGATCGCTAATCTTGAATTGAAACCTGTAGATGATGAGAATCTTTTTTTTATCCAGGGTGAATTTACAGAAGAAAATTTTAAAAGGGCAGGTATTGAAAAGGCATCTACAGTAATAATACTTGGTGATGACAGACTGGACCCCAATGCGCGAGACGCAGGTGTTGTGCTTACTACTTTAACAGTAGAGAGTTTAAATAGAGATGTTTATACTATTGTCGAGCTTGTAAACAGCGCTAATATACCTCATTGCGAACGGGCAAACGTGAATGAAGTAATTGTAAGCAGCGAGTTCAGCAGTAAACTTCTTTCCCGCGCAGCGCTGGATCACGGTATTTCAAAGGTTATATCTGAACTTTTAACCTCAAGCATTGGAAGTGATCTATTTAAGATCCCGGTTCCGGATAGTATGTGCGGGTATAGTTTTATTGATCTTTTTACAGAGATGAAACGTTTTCATAACAGCATTACTCTGGGAGTCCAGAAGGGGAATGATGGAGATGTTGTTTCCAATCCGCCTGTAGATTTTCGCGTTGAAAGTGGTGATTTTTTGATTATAATTGCTAATGATGGGTGATAATTTATTGAATTGAAAAAAAAGGTGCAATGACCCAGAAATCGATTATAAATGATCGCAGAAAAAGAGTTGCCATTGTTGCGGGTAAAAAAGTGTTATTTTTCGTGTAACAAATGATTTGGATTCCATTACCAATAGAACAAGACATGGGAAACTTCAAGTAGAATGATAAAGGCTTTTTGTTAATACCTATTTTCAAATTACAATGCAATATGATGAAAATATAATAACGGAGGGATTGTATGTCTGACAAGTTTGATCTAGTAAAGAGCTACCTGCTCGATCTTGAATTAGATATTGTTAAAGAGATAGAATCAGAGGAACTTGTAGTAGTTGATGATGAAGAGAGCGGAATAAAGAATCTAATTATCGATTGTGAGGCGCCTATTGTAATATTAGAGCAGTTAGTTATGGAAATTAAAGATGACAATGCAGAATTTTTTAAACGGCTGCTGCAAATTAATAGAACTTTAGTACATGGGGCATTTGTTCTTGATGAAGATGGGAAGCGTATATTTTTTCGGGATACTCTTCAATTAGAAAATATAGATTTAAATGAGCTGGAAGGATCTATCAGCTCACTTTCCCTTGCTTTAGGTGAGAATGGTGCTGAATTGCTTAAGTATGCAAAGGTTTAATATTATAAGGAGGATAAAATGGCTGGAATATTTCAAAGGGTATTTAAGGCAGGACAGGCAGAGGCGCATGCTGTAATTGATAAATTGGAAGACCCGATAAAGATGACAGAGCAGGGAATTCGCGATCTTAAGAATGACTTACAGTCTGCAATGCAGAGTCTTGCTCAGGTTAAAGCCACCGCGATTCGTTTAAAAAAGGATGGAGAAGATAAGAAAAAGCTTTCCGCAGATTATGAGAGAAAAGCAATGCTTCTTTTACAGAAAATGCAGTCAGGTAATATGGATCAGTCACAAGCAGAAGGGCTAGCAACTGAAGCACTTAATAAGAAGGAGGATGCTTTAAAGCATGCTACTAATCTATTAACAGATTACAATCAACAACAAGCAATGGGAGATCAACTTCAGGCTAAAGTTGAAAATTTGAAACAGACAATTAGCAAATATGAAAATGAGCTTATAACTTTAAAAGCAAGGGCAAGGACAGCAGCTTCTATTAAAAAAATAAATCAGCAGTTGTCTAGTGTTGATTCTTCGGGTACAGTAGCAATGCTCGAAAAGATGAAAAATAAGGTTTATGAAGAAGAATCATTGGCTGAGGCATATCAGGATATCGCTGACTCAACAACTAGCGTTGATGATGAGATAAATAAAGCTCTTGAAGGATCTCCAACTGCTCAAACATCAGAGTCTCTTGCAGCGTTAAAAAAGAAGATGGGCATTGAATAATTAAATCACTTATAAAAAACCACCTTAATTATATTTCCTCTCCTTAATCAATTGGGGAGGAAACATAATTAAACTACTATAATCTAAGTATTTACTCGATTTCAATAACCTTTAACATATTCGTTGTCCCAGTTATACCTAAAGGTACACCTGCAGTGATAATAAAATTATCTTCTTTCTTGGCTATACCTTCTTTAACTAATATTTCAATTGAATTATCTATCATTTTATCTGTATTAGAATAATATTTTGTTATAAAAGGTATTATTCCAAATACTACAGAAATTTTTCTAGCGACCTCTTCATCTGTAGTAAATGATATAATCGGCATAGCAGGTCTGAATTTTGCTACCCTGAGAGCAGTAGAACCTGAAGATGTAAAACAGATGATCGCTTTAGAGTTTAGAGAATATGCTGCTTCTATTGCCGCATAACTTATAGCTTCACTTATATTACATTTATTTACCTCAACTTGATCTTTATATTGTTGATAATCGATCTTTTCTTCAGCATATTCAATAGTATCTTTTAGGTAAGTTACTGCTTCGACAGGATATTTCCCGGCCGCAGTTTCTCCTGTTAGCATCAATGCATCTGCCATATCAAATATTGAATTTGCAATATCGCTTACCTCTGCCCTTGTTGGTCTGGAATTATTCATCATTGAATCAAGGAGTTGGGTTGCAATAATTACAGGTTTACCTATCTTTTTTGCAGAGTTTACAAGGTCCTTTTGGACAATAGGAACAATAGTAATAGGCAGTTCAACACCTAAATCTCCTCTGGCAATAAGAATCATATCTGATGCTTCTAAAATATTCTCTATATTCTCTACAGCTGTAGGATGCTCTATCTTTGCAACTATTGAGATGTTTTCCGGAAGAAGACCACGTATTGCATATATTTCTTTTTCGCTTTTAATCATTGAAGCAGCAATAAAGTCTACATTTTGAGAGATTGCAAATTCAATATCTGCTTTATCAGTTTGTGTCAAAATTGGGAAAGGTACATCAACACCGATAAAATGGCTTCCCTTGCTGCTTCTAAGAGTGCCATCTACCTGTGATATTAATACCAATTTATCATCTTTTTTTTCTTTAATTTTTAAATTGATATTTCCGTCATCAATCATTATACAATTATTTTTTTTTGAAATTTGTGATATTTTCTCATAATTAAATGAAAAATTTTTATCTGTAATTTTTTCTTTATCAAAGACCAGATCAATTTCCTTCCCCTTTTCCAGCTTAATTCCGTTTTCTGGTTTTACAATTGTTCTAATCTCAGCACCTTTAAGGTCAGCCATGATGGGCATATCTTTCTTTATAGATCTTATTAGGTCGATAGTTTTAGCATAGTTATCATGAGTTCCATGTGAGAAATTTAATCTGAAAATATCAACTCCTGTTTCAATAAAGGATTTGATGATCTTTTCATTATTAGAAGATGGCCCCAATGTCGCAATTATCTTTGTTTTTTTTATCTTTTGCATATGAACCTCCAGTTTATAATCTGGACTATATCAGTAAAGAAGAATAATTTCAAGTAAGAATTATAGTATCTACAGAAGTATTATTTATTTGGATTATTTTTATTTTTTTAATTAGTATATTGTTGAATTATATAAAGTGAAGTCTAAAATAGAATAAACTCAATATTATTAAAAGGGATTATATGTAACTCCTTAAGGCAGCTTAATTATTTGAATATAATCTAGATCGATATGGAACATAGAACAAAATTAACTTCTCACATATTCCTACGGATGTATAAATAGTAGTATATTATTATTGAATTTATACAAAATTTTACTAATACATAAACTACCTTAATAGCAATGATACTTAATGAAATGCTGTATATATAAAGTTTAATAAATACTAATAATTTATTTCAATTCCTTATTTTTTGCTCTGTTTTTTCTTGATGTTTATTCAGGTGAATATATCTACTGTATGTAGAATTTGCAAATTTTGTAACTAAACTAGGTAAATCTGAATTGTTCCAAGATTTTATGAATATTTCAGAATTGAGAAGTTTACTGCTTAATGTAAAGTGATTCTCTGCTTTAGGATTAAAAGCAATATCATCTTGATCGATATTTAATTCTTTCTCATAAAAGACTTTATTCAGCATATTTGTCACAATATGAGAAAAATGGTTCCCAAGATCAATTTTATCCTCTGAGATATTTATTTTTTTTCTCATTGTATGCATGTATTTTTTTCCAAGGTTTATAAAAGAGGTTTGTCTTTCCATAGATTTCTCCTGATTTTTATAATAAAATGATAGTTTAATTTCACTTCGTTGATTTAATTTTTCCTGTAAAACTTTTAATCATATTCAATTTTTAAATATATACTAAAACCAAGAAAATTTCAAATAAATATTATATTATGCAGTGTAAATTAATAATGTGATTTTTTATACATTTATAACAATAGTGTGCAAGATAATAGTATGAATTATTAACTGTATTTAAGGTTTCCTGAAAAAGTCAAATTTAATGCTATACTGTTAAACTTGACCATTTATAACGTCCCAATAGACGCAGTAAAATTTGGTCAAAAAGAAGCCTTAGCTTCCTTTCAAGATTCATCACCAGAATGATAATGCCTATAACAGATTCACTTGTCTCAGGCAACTTTGCCATTATTCTGGATAATCCATAACGTCTCTTACCTTC
>JAXHTB010000205.1:0-6927 GCA_034190185.1 Spirochaetota bacterium
ATTCTTTTCTTATATTTAATAATGCTACACCTAAAACTGCACAGTTTGTTGTTATTAAAGGCAGGAATATCCCAAGAGATGAGTATAATGGGGGTAAAGATTTCTTTAAAAACATCTCAACTAACTGTACTAGGGATGCTATAACTAATATAAAAATAATAGTTTGAAGGTATTCTATTTTTAAAGGCACAAGAAAGTATATCTGGACGATCCAGGTTATAAGCCCTGCTAAGGTCATAATAAATATTACTGCCATTCCCATTCCTACAGCTGTGTCCATTTTCTTGGATACACCAAGGAAAGGGCAATTACCTAAATATTCAGCTAATAAAATATTTTTAACTAGTATTGCGCTGATTATCAGTATAATATATTCCATTATTTGACTCCCTGAAGAACATTGTTTTTTTTATTATATACTTATTTAATCACCAAAAAGGTTCATTATACCTAGTAATAATCCAAGACATACAAAGGCTCCTGGAGCTTCTACCATAAAAGTAAATGGCTCAAAAGATGACCACATGATATTCATACTTAGAAATGTACCGTATCCAAATATTTCACGAATCGATCCAAGAACAAATAATGACATAGTGAATCCCAATCCCATTCCAAGTCCATCTGCTGCAGAGTATATTATTGAATTTTTTGAAGCAAAGGCTTCGGCCCTGCCTAATATTATACAGTTAACTACTATTAGAGGGATAAATATTCCAAGTCTTTCATAAAGAGGAAATAAGTAAGCCTGCATAACAAGCTCAACAATTACAACAAAGGTTGCAATTATTACAATATAGCTCGCTATACGAACTTTTTTGGGTATAATATTCCTGAGAGATGAAATTATTATATTTGAACAGAGGAGTACGAATGTAGCAGCTAGGCCCATACCAATTCCATTCTCTGCATATTTTGTTACAGCTAAGATGGGACACAGCCCCAGCACAAGTCTGAAAGGAGGTATCTCTTTCCAAAGACCCTTTGTAAATTCCTTAACTATTCCAGCCATTTTTTACTCCTAACAAGATATAATTACTTTTTTACTTAACTTTATCTTTTATTTTATCATATAATCTAATTGCTTTTGTAACTGCGCTGCATACAGCCTTGGATGAGATTGTTGCGCCGCTTACAGCATCAATAATTCCATTATCTTTTTTTGTTTTAAATTGTTCATTTAATGCCTTGTCTTTGAAATTGTTTGTAAATGTGTTTTCTGTAATTCTGGCGCCTAGACCAGGGGTTTCTTTATGGGTAGTTATTCCAATTCCTGATAGTGTATTTTTTTCTTTATTAAAACCAACTATAACCCCAATATCACCTCCAAAACCTCCTGCGCTAACTTCAAATGCAAGTGCCCATGGTTTTTTATCTTTCTTACCAACAAAAATAACCATTTCCTCTTTATCATTTATCTTTATTTTAGTGCGATCCTTTATTAGATCATTTGTTGATCCTGCAAGGGCTTTTTTTACAGCAGGTCCCTTTACATTGAGGAGTATCTGTTCCTCAATCCGTTCCATAGTAAGGGATTTAACACCTGCCAAAAGAAATCCACATACACCACATATTAAGGTTAGTACTATTAGCATTTTTGCAATTTCTTTCATACAAATACCTTCTGTTTTACTTTTTCTGGAATTTGGGGAGTGATTTTATCAACTAATGGATTGATTATGTTCATTATAAGTATTGCAAATACTACACCATCCGGATAAATACTCCATACCCTAAATATAATTGTAAGTACTCCACATCCTATTCCATATAAAATCATTGGAATTCTGTTTACTGGAGAGCTTGAATTTTCTGTAGCAAGAAAGAATGCTCCGATCATGACATTGCCAGAAATAATATGAAAAAGAGGACTGGCATATTGTATGCTATTTGATAACCAGAAGATGCCTGATGTAATGATAATTCCTATAATAAATGATAGGGGTATCCAAAATGATACAACTCCCCTAATAATCAAAAAAAGTCCTCCGATTAACAGTAATAAGACTGAAACAGAACCTAGACCGCCAATTTTACTGCCAAGAATAAGGTCAGAAGTATTAAATTGTGTAAGTCCGGATGCGCCTATCTTCTTTAACACTGAAAGAGGGTAAGCTATGGAATAATCTAGATTATAATTTATTACAGCTATATCAAAGTTTAGGTAATCCTTCCACGATATTGAAAGAATTGCCCATCCTATTAGAACAGGATTAAAAGGATGGCATCCTATTCCTCCAAATATCTGTTTACCAACAAATATAGTCAGTATTGAACCTAAAACTACTAACCACCATGGAGTGCTTGGAGGTATTATCATTGCAAAAAGAAGACCTGTGACTAATGCGCTTCCATCTGAAACAGTTACAGGTCTTTTAAACAGTATCTGAATAATCCATTCCGCTGCCATTGCGCTTGCGATTGCCAAGGACATAACCCTGATAGCATGAAATCCAAATTGTGAAATTGCGAAAATTATAGCAGGCACTAAAGCAATGAGAATACTATACATTACATAGGAGGTTTTCTCTCCGCAATGTATATGAGGTGATGGTGAAACTATTAAGTGTTTCGTTTTTACTTCGTGTGATATCATTGTTCACTCTCTTCCTTTTCTAATTCCTTTATCTCGCTCTTTGCAAATTGAATAAGCTGGACTAATGGCCTTCTAGCAGTGCAAATATAAGAACAAAGTCCGCATTCATTGCAGGAATCGATATTTAATTCTTCACATTTTTCAAAAAAAGAAAACTCTGCAAAACGGGAAAGTAAATTAACTTGAATATTAAATGGACATATTCTGACACACTTTCCACAATTGAGACAAGCTGAATTATTTATTTCTATTACTTCTTTACTATTCTGGACATATACTCCACATGTGTCAGAAATAACAGGGGAGTCAATTGAATATGCCGCTTTTCCCTGCATCTGACCACCAAGTATAAGCTTTTCATTATCCTCTAAAACTATACTGTTTGCATCTAATATCTCGGAAACAGGTGTTCCGATTCTCACTCTTAAATTTTTTAGTGCTCTTTGGTTTTTATCTATAAGAGTAATTATTTTATCTACACTAGGTATTCCGCTCCTTAAAGATTCAACCATCGCATTAAGGTATTCAGCGCTTATGATTATGGTATTGCCAATGTCACCTTCTTTTTTAGTTACTTCATTTCTTAATATCTCTGGCATTCCGTTAGGATATACTGGATCTATAGTAGTAATTTTAGCGTTTCCTTCTGAAACCTTTTCACCTGTGTTAGTTAGTTTTGGCGGAACTGCGAGTATTACTTTGTCTGTACCAGTTAGAATTTTTATAAGTTTTATTCCATCCTTAATGTTATCGTTGTTTTCCCTTAATATCTGCTGGTTTGCCATTATTAGCAGGTCAGAGTCAAGGGCAGAAATAATTACAGTATTTATTTTGCCTGCAACTTCAAAGGCAAAACCCAGTTCCATTAATGTTTTCAGCAATTCTTCTTTACTGAGGTTTAAGAAATCCTGATTTCCACCAGTAGTTGTTTCCCAACGATCAGTAGCTGATGTTGCAATTGAAATGGAATCAAAGATTTTTCCTTCAGTCCATTTCAATTCCTTTATTTCTTTTACTTCTCCTGTAACGGATGAAATTATCCCTGCTTTTCCATTAGCGGATGAAAGTTTTTGGCCACTTCGAATATTATCCCCTACCTTTATCAATAAATTGCTAGTTCCATCCTCTTCTCGTTCAACAAGCAGGATCGATGTTTGAGGTAATGGGCAAATTTCAATCGGAAGCTCATCATCTGAATACAATAATTTTGGTGTTAATATACCTAATAAATTTTTCAAATTCATATTCTTCCCTTTTCTTGTAAATTCATATTCCTAGGCAATTTTCTAAGAAATAATAATGTTAAATTATCGTTTAATCGCCTAATACTTAATTTATTTATTAATTCCTACATATGACACTGTTTGCAGTTATCAGATTCCATACCCTCTTCTTTGTGACATTCGATGCAATTTGCCCCGATGCATTGCTTATGTGGAGCCTTGTCTTCGCATATTGAATCATATTCTGTACCTGGCTTATGGCAGGATCTGCAATTATATACCATCTCATCTTCTGTTTCATGATGACATTTGTCACATTTTATTCCGTATCCATTTTCTTCACTATGCGTTTTATGATCAAAAACAACAGGCCCACCCTTTGTTTTGAAGAGCACTCTTATTGGAGATCCTGAACCGCCGATTGAGTATCCAATAATTCCAACAATAGCGAGTATAATTATTACTCCTAATAAAATTTTACTTTCAGCTTCTTTGTTCATAATATAGATCCATTATTATTGATAATTTGATTTGAGATTGAGAATACATATGAAATATTGAATATATTATTTTAATGTATTATTATTTGTAAAGTTTACAAATGAATATATTAAAATAAAAATTTGAAGGAATTTTAAAACAAAACAAATCATTTAAACATGTTAAACAATAAAAAATATATGGATGTTGGAGTCAAGGAAAAATTTATTAATTTATTTTTTTTTTTGGAAATTGATTAAAACTAAGTACATTAGCTAGTTGCATTAAATAATTATTTAAATTAATATTAGAGATTTATTGGTTTAATCCTATATCAAAGATTATGATTCGGCCGATATGATTTAAATTTTAATAAAGTAGATATTTTAAATTAAAGAAATTTTATAATTACCTATAAAGAATTCGAAATGCAAATCCTTAAATTTAAATGACTATATTATATCATATAATATCATTAAAGTTTAAAACTATCAATAAGTTGACTATAATTATATTAAATAGAGTTAAGATTGATGCATATAGCTTAGTTATATCATGCAGGATTATTATTGATTCATTATTTACTTCTCATATCTATCTGTTTAATAAGATTATTAAAAATAAAATTATGAAATGGTAAGAATATATACCAATAAAAATATCCTGAAAATGCATGAGTATCGTAATACGCTGTTACAGACAGTATTCTTCTACTCTCTTCTTTATCTATCGTAAATTCAAGCCAGGCTTTGCCAGGCATCTTCATCTCTGAACGAAGCAGGAGCCTTTTGTCATTCTGAATATCCTCTACTCGCCAAAAATCGATAACATCATTGATTTTTAAATCCGAAATACTCCTTCTCCCGCGTGATAATCCAACGCCAAGCAGAATACTGTCGATTTTTCCCCTTAAACGCCATAGATAATTGTTATAAAACCATCCTTCTTTTCCTCCGATACGGCAGATTGATTTGAAGAGAGATGCCGCTGATTTTTCTGATTTCAGAGTGTATTTAGCTGTGAAATTGGGGATATTATCCAGTTCATGAAGTTTTATTGCAAGCCTATGAGCTGGAGGATATGAATCAGACCATCTGGTATATATCTTGTCCTGCTCTTCTCTTGTCATAGCAAGTATTATTGCTTCTCTATAACTTAGGGGTTTAAAAGGAAGGATATTATAAATCTCATGGTTTTGGCAGATCACTTCATTTTTAAGTCCCTCAATTAAACTTCGGGTTATTGAAGCAGGAACCGGGGTTATAAGACTAGCAGCATATGCATAAATTGAAAGATTTAACTCAAAGAAAGGCATAAAAAATCTTTTTTTCCCAAGAAGTTCAGCAATTACCATCATCATTTTTTTATAACTAAGGATATCTCTTCCACCTATATCATAGTTATTCCCTGTTGTTTCAGGCTTTTCCAATGACCCAACAAGATATTTGATTACATCCCTAATGCCTATAGGTTGACATCTATTCTCTGCCCAATGTGGTATAAATAAAATGGGTAGTCTTTTTGTTAAATTTGAAATTATTTCGTAAGATGCACTTCCAGAGCCGATTATGATAGCTGCCCTAAAGATAGTGACTGGAGTTTTACCTTTTATTAATTCATCAGCAACTTCTGCTCGATTCCTAAGATGATTTGAGAGTTGGCTTCGGACATCGCCAAGTCCTCCAAGATAAATAATTCGTTTTACTTGCATCTCTTCAGCGGTTTTCCTGATATTCTTAGCGGCTTGAATATCAGCAATAGCAAATTTTTTTGGCCCTAAAAGTAAGGAGTGTATCAGGTAATATATAGTATGAATACCTTTAAGCGCTGATTTAAGGCTTTCAGGTTTAAGGGCATCCGCTACTACTATCTCTACTCCCGGCCAGCGTTCATTGTATTCGGGAGATTCTGCCCTTACCATAATCCTGACATTATACCCCCTTGCCATCAATTCCGGAACCAGACGGCCCCCAATGTATCCTGAAGCGCCTGTTACTAAAATCCAGCCAACATCCGGATTTGGTTTAGAAGGAAGATCATGACAAAAAAGATTTGGATCTTTCCATATCTCAATGGATGAATCATCCTTTTTTGAATTAAGAGTCATTGTAAATAATATCCTTTCGAAATAAATAATTGTCTTTATATAGTATTATTAAATATCATTTCGCAACCAAGGGCTGCAACCAGATATCATTAAGATCTGTTTTTCTTATTATAGCTTAATAACTTGATATCTAAAAAACCAGTAGTCAGGAAAATAACAATTCAGATTGCTAAATGTAGATAACTATGCTGATTTCTGGATTCTCCAGTCAAGCAGAAGGAATGATGTCTTCTGACTCCTTTATTGTTGAGTTGGGTAACTATATTTTAAAAAAAATGCATAAAAATTTTTTCATACAGCAATTATATAATACTTTTTAGTTTAATAAGATTTTATTTTATAGATTTATAAATAGTAAATTCAAGTCGATTTTAAAAAAATGTGCAAATTAATTTATTATAATTATTTGTTTTGAGAAGTTAGTATTAATAATTGATAAATTTAGATAAATAAAGACTTATTTTGACCGTTATATGATTTAATATTGTTCAACTCTATTGACTTTTATGGGAATTTTAAAG
>JAXHTB010000206.1:0-6801 GCA_034190185.1 Spirochaetota bacterium
TTTGGGAATTATCGGCAATACAGGTCACTCATTTGGGAAACATCTTCACTTTTCTCTTCTAAAGATAGATGAGAGAAAGTCGATCAATCCTTTCCTCATACTACCTAAGGTTAAGGACTCTAAAAAGCCGAAAATCTCCAATTTTTATATCAAGGTTGGCAAGAAGTATTATGTTATAAATAATAATACAAAAATTCGCCTTACACGTCATTATCCCCTTCTTGTTAGCATTATAGATTCAATTAAAAAAAATGAAAGACTTGGAATATTTAAACTTAAAGCAATTTTCAACAGAAAGACTGTAATGGATGTAATGTTTTCAGATATAGACTTCTCAAAAAATGGATTGACAATTGATAATAATAAATACAATGATTTATTAGATGTAAAAGGATACTATAAAGTAAAAGATATGACATATAAGCAAGGTTTGAATAGATTAAAGATAATTGCTAAAGATTTTTACGGCAATATATCTACAAAAGAAGTATCCTTTAATGTGAAATTAGAAATAGCGCAGGATTGAAAATTTACCTTTGCCAAAGATTGTAAATATTTATAATAGATTTTGCAGAAGGTGTATATGATTTTATCAGAAGAGCGCACTTTGCATGAGAGAATTAATATTCTGTGCACCCTGTTAGATATTGTTGAGTTGAATAAAAGAATAGGACATAGGAGTTAATCAGGTTGGTTAATCAGCTTATACTATATAATATTCAGAAGCTCTTGGATTTATCCAACATCAATGTTAAACTCATGATTATTTCAGTTTGCAGCCCTTCTGCATTAGTTAAAAGATAATGGATAATTCGATCGAATTTATCATTCTTTTTATATTTTTATTTTTATCTGCATTTTTCTCAGGTTCAGAAACAGCGCTCTTTTCATTAAAGAAATCCCACCTGCATCTATTTTCAGAATCGTCCTCTAAAAGAGACAAGATGATATATAAAACTATGAGGTCGCCTGAGAAGATTTTGATAACAATTCTTCTGGGAAACATCTTTGTAAATATAGTTGTTACTGCAATCTCAACGAAATTGTTTCTTTTCGTCTGGGGCGAATATGGCCATTTTATAGCCATTGCAATTGTATCTCCAATCATAATCATCCTATGTGAAATCTCTCCAAAAACTATTGCTATAAATAACTTTGAGAGTATATCGAGAATGGTTATCCCTTTCTTGAATATTTTCCATAAAGGATTCTTACCTTTAAGAAGCCTGCTTCTTGCATTTGTAAGCGGTATTATCAGTTTGTTTAACCTTAAGTTGGATGGGGAACAGAAAATTACTGAGGAAGAACTTGATATGGCAATAAAAATGGGGGAGGAGGAGCAACTTATAAATCCGGAAGAAGTTACATTTATACAAAATGTAATGCGTTTTTCTAAAAAGGATGCCTTTAATGTTGTAATCCCAAGGAACAAGGCTGTTTTTGTTCATTATCAAGCTACTATAAAGGAAGCTGTTGATATTATGCTGGATGCTGGTGTTGTAAGAGCCCCTGTTTATAAAAAGAATATTGATGATATTGTCGGAGTTATTGATTCAAGAGAGCTTATCCCACATATAATGGGATTTAAGAAAGCAAAGTATATAAGTAGGTTCATTCACGATATCTATCATTATCCCGAAAAAAAGGAGCTGGGTGAATTTTTAAAGGAATTTCTTACTAATAAGATACAGATTGCAATAGTTGTTGATGAATATGGAGGCACAACAGGCGTTGTGACACTTTCCTCTATCATCTCTGAGCTGATGGGAAAGGATTTTATAATGGATGAGCAGGATCAGAAACCGAACATCAAACAGATCGATGATCAGACATGCATAATATCAGGAGAAATGCATATTGATGATGTTAATGTTCATTTTGATGAATCACTCCAAAGTGATGATTCTGAAACAATTGCTGGTTACATCATTGAAAAGCTTGGTCACTTTCCGAAGCGTAATGAACAGTTGATTACAGAAAAATATATTTTTAAAGTAAGACATATTAAAAAGACAACAATAGAAACAATTGAAGTAATAGTTAAGGAGGGCGGTGCAGATCGCTTTAACTATGAAAAGATGTAAAAAAAATAACAATAATTATTGCTTAAATTATACAAGGTCTGAAGTATAATATATGCTAAATATTATATACGAAATATCAATTTTATTCTTCATTATTCTTTCTGCTTTCTTTTCAGGCACTGAAACTGCTATTTTATCAGCGAGCAGCATTAAACTAAAATCAATTTCAGAAAAGGGGAACCGAAGAGCAAAAAGGTCTTTAGCTATCTTAGAGAATATTGAGGATGCTTTAGGAATGACACTTGTCGGCAATAACATCGCAAATATTGCTGCAACTGCTTTCATAACTTTTGTTGCCACAAAGGCTTTCCTATTCAAAGAAACCGAGTTAATAATAATAACTGTTATTCAGGCTATTATATTCCTGATCCTATGTGAAATAATCCCTAAAATTACAGCAAGATCTAAAGCAGAATCCTTTATTATGCTTTTCTCTTTGCCAATTTCTTTACTCATTATAATTCTTAAACCTGCAGTTTGGATGTCGCTCTTATTATCAAAATTTTTTAAAGCTCTGTTTAATCTTGAAACATCTAATTTTTCAAATATCGAGTCGCGAGACGAAATTGGATCACTGTTTAAACTTGGAGAAAAAGAAGGTATTATAAAAAATGATCATCATACCTATGTAACTGAGATACTTTCCTTTAGAGAAATAACTGCTGAGGAGATCATGACTCCCAGTATTGATATAATCTCTATTGAAAGAAAGCAAAGTATTAAGCAACTTGTATTATCAATTGAGAAAACAAGATTTTCTAGAATACCAGTTTATGAAGAGAGGGTTGACAATATTATTGGATATGTTTATTTTAGGGACTTGCTAAGAAATCCAGATGTAAAAAAGATAGATGATATTTTAAAGAAACCCTACTTTATTCCCTCTACAAAAAAAGTATCCGAGCTGCTACCTGAGATGCAGGAGAATAAGATATCTTTAGTATTTGTAGTTAATGAATTCGGCGGTGTTGAAGGGCTTATTACAAAGGAGGATATTGCAGAAGAGATTGTTGGAGAAATCCAGACAAGGGATCACCCTGATGAAGAGCTGATAAAGAAGATAGATGAAAACAGCTATATTTTAAGCGGCAGCCTAGATATTGAATATTTTCAAAGATTATCTAATCTTGAGATTGAGAAAAAGGGATTTGAGACTGTTGCTGGTTTTGTAACTTATCTTATGGGAAAGATACCACGACAAGGTGAAAAAGTTGAATACAGAGGTTATAGATTTATAATTTATGATTCAACCGAAAGATCTGTTGAAAAAATATTATATGAAAAATCGTAAATAGCGAAGCAAAAGGCGCAAATGAATATGTGTTTGTAATCTGCTTTATATCACGTTGAAAATAATATAAATTCGCGATAATTCAGAGATTTTCAAATTGTCTGCTTTCAATTGCTCTTTTTTAATTCGTTCTACATCTGTAGCCAACATTTCTTACAGTCTCTATTATAGAATTGAACTCTTCTCCAAGCTTGCTTCTTAGTCTTCTGATATGAACGTCCACTGTTCTGGCTCCTCCAATATACTCTGTTCCCCATATAGTATTTAGTAGTTCCTTCCTAGAAAAAACAATATCTTTATTCTGTGTTAGGAATCGCAGCAGTTCAAATTCTTTATAGGTAAGCTCAAGACTTTCATTATGTAGGTAAACAGAATGCTCTTTAAGGTTTATTGTTAAATTCCCAATATTAATAATATCCTCGTTATCTTCATAACTTTTATCAGTTATAAGCCTTTTTAACCTTATTTTAAGCTCCCCTTTTCGAAATGGATATAGTATGAATTCATCAAAAAACCATTCCAAATTAAAATCATGCATATCATTAACCCTTAATATTAGAAGCACAGGCATGGTCTTAATCTTTTTTCGTATCCTTGAAAGTTGAAATTGAATAACATCCCTAGAACCAAAAAAATATAGGTCCAGAGCAAGGGCCAGGGTATTATATGCTTTAATTGAGTCAACTGAAGTATAATTTTTTACAGATAGGTCAGATATGCTAACCTTGAAATCCTCAATTAGTTCACTGTTATTTGAGAGTAATCCAATCTTAGCAGTCAATTTTCTCTCCAGAGATTAACCTATAAAATATATCAGTGTATCTTTGAGCGATATTAGCTGAATAAAAATTGTTTATTTTTTTTGTATTATTTTCAGAGCATCTTTTGAACAGCGCTTTGTCATTATAGAATCGCAATATTGCATCAGCGCAAGACCTTACATCTCCAACATCTATCAGGATCGCATTCTCTTCATCTTTTAAAAAGTCTGTTTGCCCGCCATTATTAGTACAAATGATAGGCAGACCGCAGAACATCGCCTCCATAAAAACGATGCCAAAACCCTCATGCAAAGATGTCAATATAAACAGGTCAGATGCTGAAAGGAGTCTGTATTTGTCTTCATTATTAAGATATCCAACAAAGCTAACCTGTTTGGCAACACCAAGTTCATTGGCTAAACTCTGTAGATTCTTCTTTTCCGGACCATCACCTATTATAAGGAAACGAATCTTTATATTATCTATATCAGCCAAGGCTTTTATAATAATATCTATTGCTTTTCTCTTAATAATTCTACCAATTGTAATTAGGGTAAAATCTTTCGCATCTATTGTTGTGTTACTTTGTGATATGCAAGATAAATCAGGTGGATTGAATGGAAGCGGAATAATAATTATATCTTTTAAAGTTTTATAATATCTTATAGCATTATACCTAGTATTATTCGATTGCGCAACAATTCTATCTGCTTTATTTAAAATAAATTTAACTATAATTCTAAAGATAAAATTCCTGTGAGGAGACAGCTTCTTGCTCGGATCGTAAATATCCCCACCATGAAGAGATAGAACATTTCTGGTTTTAAATACTTTTCCCAAAATGAATCCTACAGGGCCAGATGGTATGGCAAAATGAGTATTAATTATGTTATATTTATTTTTTCTGAATAATGCCAACCCCTTTAAAAAAGCGCCAGGCAGAAAGGTAAGCATTGAGATTAATGTAGCTGTATCTTTAGACTTTCTGCACAGGATCCTAACCCTGTGAACATTGATGTTCTCTATTGTCTCAAAAAAAGGCAAGTCCTGAAAATGTGATGTCAGCACATCAACCTTTGCTTTCTTTGCCCATTCAAGTGCTAGGTCATAGGAGGCTATACCGCCTCCGCCGCCTAAAGGGGGAAATTCATAGTTTATAATCAGAATACGTAAATCTTTATCTTTTTGCTTTATCATTGTCCTATAAAAAGAAAGTTTTTCTCAAACCTATCTATTTGCTGTTTTTTCTCTCTTTACTCATGTTCTGGTTCAGTATGAATATTTATAATAGTATTGTTTCCATACTTTGCCTTAATTTTTTTTTCAATTTTATTGTTAATATTATGAGCTTCAACAATATTTAATGAATTATCAACTTTTATATGAACATCTATTATTATCTTATTGCTCATCCTTCTTGTTCTTAGTTCATGTGGGTATTTTACTTCATTAACACTGTTAATAATAGTTAAAATATTGTTTTCTGTATTTTCATCAAGTGATTCCTCTAGTAATTCTTTAATGCCTCCACATGCAATATTATAAGCTACTTTAATTATAAATATGCTTACTATTACAGCTGCAATTGGATCCAATATTCTCCATCCAGCTCCTAATAAGATTGCTCCACCTATCCCGATAAATGTTCCTATTGAAGAAAATGCATCTGATCTGTGATGCCATGCATTTGCTATTACAGCTTGACTTTGTATTTGGTTTCCAATAACATTTGTATATCTATACAATAACTCATTTGCAATAATTGACAATAATGCTGCGACCAGTGCAATTATATTAGGTGAGTCTATCATTCTTTGAAAAATTATTATTAAATAAATATCTTTTCCGTTTGAATATAATATTCCAAATCCAATTATTAAAAGCACTACACCGATAATTGTTGTTGTAAGAGTTTCAAACTTACCGTGTCCATATTTATGACTTTTGTCCGGAGGTTTTTTTACAATTTTAAAACTGATCAAAATAAAAATATCTGTAGCAAAATCTGATAATGAATGAATCGAGTCTGCAATCATGGCGGCGCTATTTCCAGCTAATCCAGCAAATAGTTTAAATGCGGTTAATATCAGATGTGTAAAGAATCCTACCCATGTAATAAAATTTGCTTTTTTAGCACGATATTCTTCAGAATAATTATTGATAATATATTTTTTTTGCATAATAGAAGTATATCCTCCACAATTATGAATATTATAATAATAATTAATATATACTATATATTTTTTGTAAAGGTGTATATATTGCTAAAATGGAATTATTAAATATATATTGTCAATATATATTAGTTAATCATTATGGAGAAAAAACGAGCACACTTTTAATGTTTAGGGCAGTTCATGTTGCTTTATACTTCTGGTTAAGTCCATGGTAAATTTAGCGCCCTTCAGGCGATCTTTAAAGATAAGGAACAAAGGTGATAAGGAGATTTATAAAATAAACCATCCATGGATTATTTTGGCGCTAAATAAAGTAAATTTTGTAAAATCACATCTGTGTAATTTTACAAAATTGCGATGCACTAGGATATGAAGATATTGTCGTTCAGAAATTCCAAATGAGTTCAGACAGGGATTCGATTCTGGCATGCGGCAGTACAAGAGCCATCAACAGTAGTATCAGTAATTACGACAATCCTCTTAGCTAT
>JAXHTB010000207.1:0-6797 GCA_034190185.1 Spirochaetota bacterium
ATTCTTTATGAATGTGCTATTAAGAGAAATATTCAAAAGGAATGTTACAATTAGACTTCGCCCTGGTTAATTCCCCTTTGTTGAACCTGGTTTTGAAATAGACATTCATTGCTTAATATGCGATGGAAAGGGATGTAGTGTTTGTAAAAATAGCGGTTGGGTTGAGCTGCTCCCATGCGGTCTTGTTCAACCTAATGTTTTAAAATACGGTAATATTAATCCTGAGGAATGGTCAGGTTTTGCCTTTGGTCTTGGATTAAACAGACTTGTTATGATGAGATATGGAATTAATGACATAAGGCATTTTTTAAGTGGTGATATTAGGTTTGTAAATCAATTTTAGGATATTAAAAAATGTGGCTTTCTTTAAATATTATATCGGATATTGTTGATATAAAAGGATTAGAACCTCAAGAGATCGCAGAAAGACTTACAATGTCAACTGCTGAAATCGATGGTATTGACTATATGAACAATCATCTTAAAACTGTATATACAGCTAAGATTATAGATATTCTGCCCCATCCAAACGCAGATAAGTTATCATTGGTTGATCTTGATACAGGCAGGGGCAATACCCGTGTTGTATGCGGAGCGCCGAATCATAGAAAGGATGATATAGTTGCATTTGCAACTGTTGGAACAAGATTTACAGAGGACTTTACTGTTCGTAAGACTAAGATTCGTGGTGAAAATTCTGAAGGAATGCTTTGCTCAGAAAAGGAACTGAACCTATCAGATGACCATTCAGGTATAATGATACTTCCTAATAATACACCTATTGGCAAGCCGCTCAGCGAGCTATATCCCGACTTTGTTGATGTAAGATTGGAGATAGATAATAAATCTATCAATCACAGACCTGATCTTTGGAGCCATATAGGTTTTGCACGTGAGATTGCAGCTATTTTTGACAGGAACTATAATGAAATTGTAGACCTGAATATTGAAAATGAATTCAAAAACGATGATTCATTGATAGTAACAATTATAGATCCGGATATGGCTCCAAGATATTGCGGTTTGGTTGTTAAGAATATTAAGATCGAAGAATCCCCTGATTGGCTCAAGGCTAGAGTTACATCGATCGGAATGAGACCGATCAACAATATTGTTGATATCACAAATTACGTAATGGTTGAGTTAGGAGAACCGATGCACGCATTTGACCGACAAAAGTTGAGAGGTAATGAGATCATTGTCAGAATGGCGGGAAATGGAGAGGTACTCAAGACTCTTGATGGTGAGTCCCACAAACTAACAAGCGAAGATATTGTCATTTCCGACAGAGGGGGAGCAATCGCTCTAGCTGGAGTTATGGGTGGAGGCGAAAGTGAGATCGATGATAAAACGAGTGAAATTGTAATTGAGGCTGCAAATTTTAATCCTGTAAGAATTCGAAGAACTGCAAATAGATATAATCTTCGTACTGAGGCAGCGATCAGGTTTGAGAAATACCTAGACCCGAATATCTGCAACCTTGCAGTGATAAGATGTTATGATCTAATCAAGCAGTTAATACCAGATGCAGTGGCTATAACAAAGATCGTTGATACATATCCCCAAAAGGTAAAAAAAATTACAGTTAATATAACTACTGATTTTATCAGGAAAAGACTGGGATCAGATATTACCGATACTAGAATTACAGGCATACTGAATGCATTAGATTTTAAACCCAATAACAATAATGGTAAATTAACATTAGATGTGCCTTCCTACAGAGCTACAAGAGACATATCGATTCCTGAAGATATTGTTGAGGAGATAGGCAGGATTTATGGTTATGATAATATAGATCCACTAGCGCCTTATGTCCCATGCGAAACCCCAAATAGGAATGAATTTAGACTCTTTGAAAGAAATATTCTGGAGATTCTTTCAAAGAGTCATCATATGATAGAGGTAAGTCATTACTCGTTCCTAGGCAAGGAGCTTCTGGATCGATTAGATATCAATGAGGATAAAGAGCTCAGACTTAAGAATCCTTTATCGAATGAACAGGATAGACTTCGAAGAAGTCTTATACCGAATCTAATAAAGAGTATTCAGTTAAATCAGAAGAATTATGATGAATTCCGAATATTTGAACTTGGAAGGGTATATTATAAAGAGCAAAGAAAATCTCCTGAATTGGCACATGAAAATACCTTTGTATCTGGTGTTGTTTTTTCGAAAGATGAGAGATCTGTATTATTCTATGATGCTAAAAATATCGTAATGGATCTTATAGAAGAGCTTAATATTAAAGGGATCGATTATTTATCACAGCAGCATAATATTCCGTCTTATGGTCATCCTGGAAGAACTATTCATATAGCTGCTAAAAAAAAGATACTGGGTATTATATCTGAACTTCATCCCAGAATCAAGGAAGAATTCGATATTAAAGGGAATGCCGCATTTTTTGATCTTAATGTTACAGACCTGTTCAATTGCGAAAGGAAAGGCAAGGACTTTATCGAACTTCATAAATATCCTGAAGTCCCCTTTGAAGTATCTATTCTTGTAGATAAGTATACATATACATCAGATATTTGTTTAGTGATTCAAAATAGTAATAGAAAATATATTAAAAGCGTTGATGTTATTTCAATATATGAAGCTAGTCCAATACCTGAAGGAAAGAAGTCGGTTTCAATAGGAATTATATTTGCTGACAAAGATAAAACATTATCACCTGACGAAATTGAGAACCTACAAAATTCAGTAATAGAAAATCTTAATAAAAAGGGTATACATTTGAGGTAGGTTTTTTAAAATAATATATGAAACCCTTTATCTTTAATGATTTGTTTGGCGGTAATTAGTTTGTTATACTTAAGAAGGTGATTAACTGTGATTTTATACCGCAGATGAACGCAGATTAAAAAGGATTGGTAAGCTCAAACTGTTTTCAAAAATTAAATTGTTTGTTTTTTAGCCACGGATTAACAAAGATGAAACACTGGTTTTCCCTTTAGAATTATGGTATTATTTTCCTCCGTGACAATCCGTGTATATCATTTGCTAAAAATTTTAACAATTGAGTTTGTATTGCGCTAACTGAATTTTCCCATCATAACTTCTGAAATCAGTTTGAATATACTAATTTTGATATTATTTTCAAAAAAATCCTGAATGATACTATCCTAGGTAACAGGAATGAAAGACGAGGAGAAAACGAAAAAAGAGCTGATCTCTGAATTGAAAGAATTGCGAAAACAGATCAGTAAAATGCAGCTTTCGATATCCGATATTAAATTAACAGAGGAATTGCTTCACGATAGAGAGAGGAGATACAACGCGCTTTTTGAGGATTCAAGAGATGCTATCTACTTCAGGAAGCGTGATGGTACAATAATTGATGCTAATCGTTCCATGTCGGATCTATTCGGTTATTCAAGAGATGAAATGATAGGTATGAATATCCAAGATCTTTATACTATACCTTATGATAATGATATTTTTCAAAAAAACATAGAGCTAAAAGGATTTATCAAGGATCATGAGATAACGTTAAAGCATAAAAATGGCCATGAAATATACTGTATTGTCACAGCTTCAGTACTCAAGACAGATACTGGAATGATAAGTGGATATCAAGGCATTATTAGAGATAACACGGAACGTAAGAAGGTCGAGGCGAGAATTGAGAGTCTTATGAAGGAATTGCACAACATGTCTTACATGGACGATCTTACAGGACTCTATAACAGAAGGGGATTTTTCCTTCTTTCTCAAAAGCAGTTGGAAATGGCTAAACGATCGAATAAAAAGATGTTCGTCATTTTTATAGATGTGGATAACCTAAAGTGGATAAATGATACATCAGGCCATCAAGAAGGAGATAAAGCTTTAGTAAACACTGCAAATATTCTTACAAATACATTCAGAGAAGCAGATATAATTGCGCGTATGGGTGGTGATGAGTTTGCAATTATAGCAATGGAAAGTAGTGAAGATAGTGAAAATATTCTTTTTTCTCGTTTGCAAAGGAATATTGATCTGTTTAATCAGGAAAGCGATTTAAATTATGAAATATCTGTTAGTATTGGTATAGCATATTACGATTCTACAAAAGAGAAAACAGTTGATGAAATTCTTGCCAGTGCTGATAAATTGATGTATAAACATAAAAAAAGTAAACAAAATTCTCGTGCAGCATCTCAATAAAAGTCGCTATTTTTCTTTTGTTTTAACTCTAGGTAAGATGTTCTTTCAAATTGAGATAATCCCAGATCTTTAGCTAATTCAAAAAGTTCTTTCTCAACTGTAACCCTGTCCATATCCCTCTTTTCTAATTCTACAAAGCTGCCAAGATCCTCCACTTTATCAATACATACCTCAATATCATTTATTATATAGAGATCCCTATCTTTAATAATCTCATCAACCTCAACAAATCCGAGTTTTGATAATATTATTATCATTGAATCCAGATCGACAAACTCGACCTCTTCTTCAAATCTTGATTTTGTATTTTGATCTATTTTGGGTCCTTTATATGTTAAAATGTTTTTATTATCTACGATCCTGATCCTTAAGGATTCATCTGTTTCTTTAAAATTACGGGAGGGATGGTTGTAATAGATATCCCTCTCTCTAAGAGTTTTAGATAATCTTCCTCCTAATGAAATTATTTTTTCGATAACATTATCATGATTATCGCAATAGGCTTTAATTTCAATCTCCAGCATTGATCTACTCTCTCCTTCTTTGAATTGGCGTGTTAATAGAAAGTCCTTCTCCACCAATAAAATTTTTAATGCTGCCATTTATCTTAATTTTTACCCTATCGATTGTATCAAATTGTGTTGCTGTATATACTATCTGATCGATCCTAGAGATAAGTATATCTCCATTAGCATTTTCCTCAATTGTTTTATCAAAATCAAGCTCAACCTCTTTATTTATGATTCTGATATTATTTATTTTCAGGTTGTTTGGAATTGCTGATAAAAGTCCTTTTTGTTCTTCTATTCTATTTGGGCCCTTGATTAACTCTTCTAAAGCTCTTCTTAACGGATTATTTGATTTTATTCTTCTTGTAACAGCAGTTAGAGATATTTTTTCTGTTTTATTATTATATTTTAAAAGATAGATCCTTATATTTTTTTCTGAGTGCAAATGAGTTTTTAATCCTTGCTTTAGCGAAATATTCTTATTTCCATCACCTTCCTTTCTTTGAATATCTTTTTTTTCTGTTGTATATGCTTCAAGATCATCCACTATGCTTTCAGTTGCTGTAATAATATCCTTCTTTTCTTCAACTGAACTGCTTTGAGAATTATTGTTGATATAAAATTTATTTAATAACAATGCTATAACAGTCAGCAGCAGCATTATTGCTAGCACATAAAAGGGATTTTGTTCAGCATATTGTTTGTCAGCGGAAGTTTTTCCACTCTTTGTACCCATTTTTGATCTTGAGCTTGATGTTTTTTTGGTTTTTGTAGATCCTGAAGACTTTGTCTTGCTTGATGTTTTTTTTCTTGCAGGTGATTTCGTTTTCTCTTGCACTTTCCCAGGCATCTATGCACCTCTTTATATATTCATAACATATTTATAATATCGGTGAGGACTCAAAATATTATTATCTATTAAGAAAGATATGATGTATGAAAAAATAATAAAATTTAATTAAAGAATTATAAAATAATTGACTAGTATAACTTATTACTATTAATTTATTATGGTTTATCATCGGCTTTTATATTTATACTAAAAGATTGGGATAAACTATGATTTTATGCCTCAGATGAACGCAGATTTAATAGGATTGGTAAGTTCAAACTATTTTCTGTATTTAAATAGTTTGTTTTTTAGCCACAGATCAACACGGATGAAATACTAATTTCCCCTTTAGAATTATGTTATTATTTTCATGCAGTCAAGCCGCACTAACAGTTCGGGACAATCTGTATATATCAATGGCTAATTATTTTAACAATGGAGTATATATTGCACTAACTGATTGTCTACAATCATTCCTACTGAAATCAGTTTGAACTTACAAGGATTATATACTCAAATAACATTCATGGTTCCAATAAATTGGAGGATTTGCAATGACAATAAAACCGACATATCAGGAATTGGAAAATAGATTAAATGAATTAGAATGTGAGATTATTAAGAATCGACAGATTGGAGATGCCTTAAGGGAGAGTGAGCAGAATTTGTCTGTGACCCTTGACAGTATCGGTGATGCAATGATTGCAACTGATGTTATTGGCAATGTAACGCGTATGAATCCTGTCGCTCAGATGCTAACTGGTTGGGATATAAATGATGCAATTGGTCTTCCAATAACTGATATTTTTAATATAGTGAATGCTAAAACAAGAAAAACTGTAGAAAATCCTGTAAAACAGGTTCTTAGAGAGGGTAGGATTGTGGGTCTTGCAAATCACACACTTTTGATCTCAAAAGATGGCTCTGAGTATCAGATTGCAGACAGCGGTTCTCCAATTAAGACGGAAAATGGTGAGATGTGCGGTGTTGTGCTTGTATTTCGTGATGTAACCAAGGAATACAACATACAGCAGCAATTAATAGAGAGTGAAGAGCTTTTTCGTAATCTAGTTGAAACAACTGGAACTGGATTTTGTATTGGTGATGCTAACGCAAAAATTATAGCAGCTAATAAAGAATTTTTACGCATAGTAGGACAAAAAAATATAAATGATGTCTTAAATCATTATATATTAGATTGGACAGCGCCTTATGATATAAAGAGAACTATTGAAGCCTTTAAGGAATTCCAGACAAAAGGAGCCGCCAGAAATTTTGATATGGATATAGTTCGCTCAGAC
>JAXHTB010000208.1:0-6766 GCA_034190185.1 Spirochaetota bacterium
CAAATATTTCATCCTCTGTTCTTCATTTGAATGACGAAAGAGAGTATCTGTACATAGAATTATATGAGTTACAAAGGAAAGAGCAAGCGCGGCACAAGTACGTGCAATATATTCTACTGCTAAAACAGCTGATAAGAAATCGAATCCTCCTCCTCCATATTTTTCAGGAATTGTAATTCCCATTATTCCTAACTCACTCAGTTTTTTCCAAATTCCTTCTGGCAACTTATCATTACGATCAATTTCGTCAATGTAAGGCTCAATCTCCTTTGACATAAATTTAGTAACTGTTTCACACAATAACTCGTGCTCTTGGGATAGGTCCAAGTCCATTGTCTTTACTCCATTGATTTTTTATATTGCAGTATATTGAGGCACTGCTATTTGTATTCAGTATTGATCATCTTAGGGAATGAAATGAATATAGAATTTTATTTTATTATAATTAGATCAGAAATATAATGTATAGTCGATCTATTTTATCATTATTAAGATACTGATTTTCCACTCAATATAATCCTTGGATTTAGTTTACAGTTTTTAATAATACGCTAATCAAAAGCTACTTACAGCTCAATAATTGTCAAGATATTTTCTAATGCTAATATTCTAATAACTATTATTAAAATAAGAGTAAATTTATATTTTACTTTTTTTGTTGACACAAAAAAGCCTTTTATCTAGGCTTTTAAATAATTATAATATCATTTTGCAACATCACACTATCTATCTAATATGAATCTAAAGGCTTTTGAGCCTATTGAAAATAAATACTATAATTACGGAGGTTTCAACATATGTCGATTCAGTATGAAGCTGTGAAGTATGAAGCAAAAGATATGATAGCAACAATTACTCTTTACAGACCTGATCAAAAGAATAGCTTAAATATGCAGCTTATGAAAGATTTATGCGCTGCATTAGAGCAAGCTGAAAGCGATCCAGCTATAGGTGTTGTTGTTCTTACCGGTTATGGCGATAAGTTTTTCTGTCCAGGACTTGATCTTAACTGGGCTAAAACACTTTTCAATAATACTCATGATGTTTGGGTAATGAATAATCAATATGCCAGAATTATAGCAAATATGAGATACATTGGAAAACCAATAATTGGTAAAATAAATGGAATTACTGCAGGAGGTGGCTGTGAGTTTGTTATTGCCTGCGACCTTGTTATTGCTTCTGACAATGCAAAATTTCAACAAGGTGAGGGAAGTGTAGGGGCAGTTGCAAGCTATGCAACTCAGTCATTAACACCTATTATGGGAGATAGAAGGACCAGATGGTTCCTCTTTACAGACGAGGTTATTGACGCTAAAACTGCTGAGGAGTGGGGATTGATAAATAAAGCTGTTCCTCAAGCGGACCTGGATAAAGAAGTTGATAAATTATGTCAAAATCTCCTTGAAAAGGCCCCTTGGTCATTGAGGTTTACCAAAGATCAAATAAATGTTTGGTTTGATATGGTTTATCATACACTCAGACAGGGAAATGACTTCTGGAGTATGCAGTCAACGAATCCAGAAACACTAGAGGGGATGGGAGCATTTTTAGAAAAGAGAAAACCTGATCATATAGGTCTAAGGAGAAAGACAGCAGGGGGGAAATCTCATACATACCTGTGGGGTCCACCAACAAAGGTATGTCCCAAATGCAATACCAAGCGACTTCCAGAAGAATTTGCCTTCTGTGGCAATTGTGGAGAAAAAATATAACTTACATTTATAAATAAAATAATCCCCGGCATTACTGGGGATTATTTTATTTATATTACCATTTTCTTGTTTTTAAATATTAAATAGATTTTACATCATTGTATATCCGCCACTTACACTTAAAGTCTGACCTGTAATATGACTTGCACAATCTGAAGACATAAAAGCAACAGCATCAGCAATCTCCTCTGCCTTACCTATTTTTCGTAGTGGATAAGATTTTGCAGCTTTAGCTCGTGCTTCCGGATTAAAGAAATCTATCATCTCACCAGACCATACACTTTTTGATCCGACTGCTTCTTTATCATCTGGCACAGTTAAACCAGGACATACGACATTCAGTCTGATGCCAAATTTACCAACCTCTCTTGCAAGCGCCTTTGTTAAGGCAATTACAGCTCCTTTGCATCCTGCATAAACAGCTTCTTTATATTCTCCCATTCTTCCAGCATCAGAACCGATGTTGACAATTACTCCACTTTTTCGTTCTACCATCTGATCTAAAACTGCTCGTGTGCAGTTTATTACGCTCCATAAGGTATAGTCAATGATCCTCTCCCATTTATCTCTTGTTTCATTGATAAATAGATCATCATGACCTCCACCTGCTCCAGCAACATTATTTACCAGAACATCAATTGGCCCATATTTATCCGTTGCTTTCTTAATCATATCTTCTACCTGGGCATTATCAGTTACATCAGTTTTAATAACAGTTGCTTCACCGCCATCATTTTTAATCTCATTAACAACTTTTGAGGCCTGGTCTTCATCCCAATCAGCTATTACAACGTTTGCTTTCTCTGCTGCCAATCTAAGTGAAATTGCTCGGCCAATATTTGATCCACCGCCAGTAACAATAATAGTTTTACCTGATAATTTTAAATCCATATTTCCACCTCACATCATTTAGATTTTTGAGTCGTAAAAATATGCATGCCAGTCACAGGCTGCAAAAATGTTTCTTTATAACCATCTCCTGCCATAGGTCTGTGATATGGTTATTTATAATTATTTATTAAAGTAGATTTGTTTATATATGCTAATCAGATAAGACACTCGAAAATAACAACTATATCTATTAAGTTATACATAGTAGAATAAAAAATTAATTAAAGACCAAGATTATCAGCCACAATACTTCTATGAAAGGAAACATCTCCAAAAAACAGCTCTAATTTCTTGGCGTTTCTGCTAAATAGCTGAAGATCGTATTCCTCTGTAAAACCTATACCACCAGTCACCTGATGGGCAAGTTTGGTAATATCCTTATATGAGCCTCCACACCATGATTTTGCTATAGCACTATCATTTTTACTTTCTAGACCTTCACTAACATTCCATGCGGCATAATAAGCAGCATATCTTGATGTCTCAGATTTCATATGCATGTCAGCACATATGTGTTGTATAGCCTGCAATGTCCCTAATGGTTTGCCAAACTGAATTCGTTCATTTACATACTGTACAGTCATTTCAACTACCTGACTCATTCCGCCAACACATTCGCAACTTAGCGCTGTAGCAATCTTTGGCCAATGATTTTCAATGCATTCCCAACCTTTGCCAATTTCGCCGATTATCTGATCAGAAGCAACTTCAACATCTTTCATATTTACGACACAGTCGATTCCATCGCCGATAATTGTTTTAAGCTGTAATGCTTCAAGTCCTTTTGCTTTACCATCAACAATGAAAAGGCTAACTTCTTCTTTCTGCGGCATCTTTGCAGCACAAATAATTTTATCTGCAACGTGTGCATAAGGAACAAAAAATGATGAACCATTTAAAAGATATCCATTTCCGGTTGGATTTGCTTCCAGAGTAATCTCATTCTTACTATATAATCCTGTTTTTCCGGTTAAGGCTAATGTTGATATATATTCTCCTTCTACTATTTTAGGAATAATTTCATTCTTAATCTCATCTGACGCAAACTCTTGAATTAGAAGTCCACTAAGAATTACGGTTGTAAAGAAGGGAGAAGGCATTACTGCGCGTCCCATTTCTTCAAAGATAATTGCAATATCTATAAATTTTCCTCCATAACCCCCATATTTTTCATCAAAAGCGAGCCCTATCCAACCTAGTTCACTCATTTTTTTCCATATTTCTGGAGAATAACCCTTTTCATCAACAAGTAGTTCTCTAATTAATGTTTTTGGAACTTCTTTTTCAAAAAATTTTCTTGCTGTCTCTGATAATATCTGTTGTCCTTCATCAAAATTTAAATCCATGGAATTCCTCCCCACTTCTTAAGCGCTTGTATACTTATATGAAAGAATGTAATTCATTTCTTGTTATTATGTTGCCATCTTAAGTCCGCGTCTAGCAGTAATATTTTTCAGTACTTCAACTGATCCCCCCTGTAATGTGAAAGATGGGCTCCAAAGATATGATTCTCCGATCATGCCATCAAGGAAAGCCTCAGGGGAATCCGGCATTAAAAGACCATGTAAACCTACAATAGTTGCTGCTACATCAGATAGCTTAGCTTCATAGAGAGTACATACAGTTTTACCCATTGCAGCCTGAGAACTAGGAATTATTCCTTGATCCAGAAGACTAGAAATATAGTAAACATATAAACGAAAAACCTGAAACTCAACTTCAAGTTCTGCAATTTTTTCTCTTATGAGAGGATTTTCTGAAAGGGGTTTGCCGTCTTTTTTAGTTGTCTTTACATAATCTATTAATGCTCCCTTGACAAGGTGATTCTGCATTAATCTGTCAATACCAGCTCTTTCATAATCAAGATTCGTCATAATCTGTTTGAATCCATTGCCCATTTTACCTACAATATATTTTTTATGAACTTTGACATTGTCAAAGAAGACTTCATTAAAGGAATGGACACCAACCATATTTATAATTGGACGCACAGTGACGCCAGGACTATTCATATCTATTATTATTTCACTAAAAGATTTGTATCTTGAAATTTCAGGATCAAAATTTGTTCTAACCAGCGCCCATCCCCATTCAGAAACATGAGCATTTGAGTTCCATACCTTTTGTCCGTTGATAATAAAGTAATCTCCGTCTTCCTCTGCCTTAGTTCTGCAATTTGCAAGGTCAGAGCCTGCATCAGGTTCACTAAAAAGAAGACAGAAAGTTATATCTGCATTTATAAGTTTAGGTAAAAATTCCTGCTTTAAAAAATCAGATCCAAAATGGATAATTCCCGGGCCTACCTGTCTATCTCCCATATAATGAGATGCCATTGGAGCTCCAAAGTTGAACATCTCTTCTAGCATGATCAACCTGTCTAAATAACCCAATCCCTGTCCTCCAAATTCCTTGGGCCATGTCATTCCAATCCATCCTTTTTTAGCAACTTCCTTTGAAAAGTCTCTAGCGCCTACATGTAGAAATCCATTATTTAGAAATTCATATTTTCCACTTGCTTTTGTTTCTTTTAAGAAGCTCCTAACCTCTTCACGGAGTTGGAGCTGCTTATCTGTTAACTTAAAATCCATGTACGATTCCTCCTAAAAACAGAATTTAGCCCAGAAAACATTAATTGTAAGGATGGGGATAACGAACATTGGGCAAATCGTTAATAGGCTCATTGTAGCAGTTCGTTTCTATATAATAATAATATAGAAGCTCCCCATCCTTTATATTATCAACAAAATTGTATGATAATCAAAATAATAATTACATCATTGTATATCCACCACTTACACTGAGTGTCTGCCCTGTTATATGACTTGCACAATCTGAAGCCATAAATGCTACAGCGTTTGCAACCTCTGAAGCTTTACCGATCTTTCGAAGCGGATATCCCTTAGCAGCCTTAGCCTGTGCCTCTGGTGTGAAGACTTTAAGCATCTCTCCTGCCCATAGACTATCTTTACCAACGTCATCCTTTCCTTCAGGAATGGTTAAACCTGGACAAACCACATTTAATCTTATTCCAAATCTCCCTAATTCTCTTGCCAAGGCTTTTGTTAATGCTATTACGGCACCCTTGCAACCTGCATAAACAGCTTCTCTGAATTCGCCCATTCTTCCAGCATCTGATCCAATATTTACAACTACACCTTTTTTACGTTCGACCATTTGATCTAGGACTGATCGAGTACAATTAATTACACCCCAATAATTTATTGCTATTATTTTCTCCCATTTATCTCTTGTCTCTTCCATAAATAGCTGGTCGATGTTCCAACCAACATTATTTATAAGAACATCAACAGGGCCAAACTTATCATTTGCTGTCTTAACCATTGCCTCAACCTTGTCGATTTTTGTGACATCGGTTTGAACAAAGATAGCGTCAGCGCCAATCTTTTTTACCTCTTCCAAAACCTTGTTGCCTTGTGGTTCATCTAATTCAGCAATAACCAAATTTGCTTTTTCATTTGCTAGTCGATGACAAATAGCTCTACCGATATTTGATCCACCACCAGTAACAATAATCGTTTTACCTGCTAAATTTAGATCCATTTTGACCTCCTTTTTTTACTGAAAAATAATTAATTTATTCATTAACGTATGACAGTTGAGGGTAAACTGAAATTTGATGCATTCCCTGAATCTACAATTCTAATCAGACAGCAAAAATTAGATGTAAATATCAAGCTCTTTAGAACGAAGATAAAACTTAATTTATATATTAACGATATTACTTAATAAAGTATCTTAATTCATGCAATTACATGTCAAGCAAAAAAATAATGAGTCTGATTAAAATTTATATAACTTCATTTTATTCTCAAAAAAATAGATGAATAAAGTTATACGAAAATAAAATATATATTGGAATACACAAATTTTACACCATAAAATTAAATCTATAGATTTATATTTGAGAATTTTCTGCTTGGCCTTGCTACAGTCTTTTTTTCAAGCATATCTAATGAGTTATTTATAATCATTCTTGTATCATGGGGCATAATAACATCATCCACATATCCACGTTTTGCAACTTCATAAGGATTTTCAAATTCGGCCTTATATTGAGCTATCCTTTCAGCTTTAGTTTGTTCAGGATCGTCTCCTCATTAATCGTCAAACCGGCCAAAACGACTACAGAACCAATCAAT
>JAXHTB010000209.1:0-6745 GCA_034190185.1 Spirochaetota bacterium
ATCCAATTGATACACAGACTGTATTGACCCGAACCGATGATTTCCGGAAAACTATCCAGATACTTGATGAATGGAATGGATTCGATATACTTATATTTCAGTTAGCTTATGATCTAATGGGTTTTGATCACAAATCATCAACGGAGTTCAATATATCGGGTCATATAGTAAAAATGATGATTGAAAGTGCAAAGAACTTTAGCAAACCAACTGCTATTGTTTTGCATTATGCAACTTTGCCAGAGGTGTATCAAACATATTGTGAAGAACGACGCCTTTGCCTGGATTCCGGTATTGCAACATTCAGCTCAATGGATAATGCTGCTAAAGCTATAAGCAGGTATATTGAATACTATGAGAAAATTACATGAATTGATTATAGTATGGATCATGCTATAATAGAATGATACTACTTTTTTTTGAGTCAATAAAATCTTTTTATGATCTGCTAAACATAATTACAAAACCTAACAACTCTTGATTATATTTACTTGTGATTACTATCCTATCCTGTCGTTTTTTCAACATACCTTTTAACCAATAATAATTTATCTAAGTTATAATAACCTCTCCGCGAATTCATCAAATATAAATCAAATTATGTTTCAATAAAGTAACTCCTTCTAAATAAAAGCACATATTTGTATCAAATATCAATAAATGGCACAATAATGTATCAAACATAAATGAATTTAATCTATCAGTAAGAGATGCAGCTCATCAAATAGGCATATAAGACAATGAAACCCTCCTGTTTAATGATTATTCATTATAATATATGTGCAGTCATTCATAATGTTAAATCTAAATTAAATCTGTGTTAAATCTTTGTTAATAAATCATAATAAGGACATTTACAAGATGTTTGGCATACATATTGCTTTAATTATAAGTAAATTCAATATTATTTCAAGGAGGGTTATATGAAATGTTTTTTTAAGTTGATGATGTTAGTAATATTCTTAACTTCATCAATTACATTACGCGCTGAGGAAACAGTCTCAGCAACCTCATCAGTTAATCCCTTGGATGTTGTATGGACACTAATTGCTGCATTTCTTGTATTTTTTATGCAGCCGGGATTTGCTATGGTAGAGGTCGGATTTACAAGGGCAAAAAATGCTGCAAACATAATAATGAAAAACCTCATGGATTTTTCAGTTGGATCCTTTGCTTTTTGGTTATTTGGTTTCGGAATTATGTTTGGCACAGATTTTGCAGGTATTTGGGGAACTGACAGCTTTTTTCTTTCTAGCGCTAGTCCTTCTAATCCAGATGGGCTTTGGCAATTTACTTTTTGGATGTTCCAGGTTGTTTTTGCTGCAACTGCCGCTACAATTGTATCTGGCTCAATGGCTGAAAGAACAAAATTTTCTGCATATCTGGTATATTCGTTCTTTATATGCGCATTGATCTATCCCATAGTTGGCCACTGGATATGGGGAGGCGGATGGCTTTCAGGACTTGGAATGATTGACTTTGCTGGTTCTACTGTAGTTCACTCAGTTGGAGGATGGGCAGGTTTAGCTGGCGCAATAATCATTGGTCCAAGATTAGGTAAATATAGTAAAGATGGAAGCTCAAATGCAATACCTGGCCATAATATACCACTGGCAGCTCTTGGTGTATTTATCCTCTGGTTTGGTTGGTTCGGTTTTAACGCTGGAAGCACTACATCAGGCACAAACCTTAGTATAGCTACAATTGCTGTCACAACAAATTTAGCTGCAGCCTCTGGTGCAATTTTAGCAATGTTAACAGCTTGGATTCGTTATGGCAAACCAGACACTAGTATGGCTTTGAACGGCGCTCTTGCAGGTTTAGTTGCTGTAACTGCACCTTGTGCAAGCATCTCACCCCTCAGCGCTATAATAATAGGAGCTGTAGGAGGTATACTGGTTGTAACAAGTGTCGATTTTATTGACAAAGTACTTCGTATAGATGACCCTGTTGGAGCAATTTCTGTTCATGGTGTATGTGGAGCTTGGGGAACACTCTCTGTAGGTCTATTTGCAGAAGCCGCATACGGAGAAGCAAGCGGAGTAGGAGCTATTAATGGTCTATTTTTTGGAGGCGGATTGTCTCAATTTGGTGTCCAACTCCTTGGTGTAGCAGCAGTATTTGCTTGGGTTTTTATAACTGCGTTAGTTCTTTTCTATATCATTAAATGCACTGTTGGTCTTAGAGCTTCTGATGAGGAGCAGCTTAAAGGTTTGGATATCTGTGAGCACGGAATGGAAGCTTACCCGGGATTTCAGATATTTACTACAGAATAAGGAGGTGTAAAATGAAACTTATAGTTGCTTTAATACAGCCACATAAGCTGCCAGATGTCAAAAAGGCTCTTTATGACTCAGAGGTTTACAAGATGACTGTCACCAATGCTTTAGGTTGCGGTCAGCAAAAAGGATTTAGTGAAACATATCGTGGAGTAATCCACGAAGTGAATCTCCTAAAAAAGGTAAGACTTGAGATTGCGGTCAATGAAGAGTTTGTTAAACCTACAATTGATGCAATTATCAAAGGCGCAAGAACCGGAGAGATAGGAGATGGGAAAATATTTGTTTATAATCTAGAAGAATGTATCAGAATTAGAACAGGAGAGGAGGGGAAAGACGCAATTGGATAAAATTTCTTACAGGTTAATACTTTATAGAAGTATTAACCTGTATGTTCCTAACAAAATAAAAATACTATAATTACTAAATGGAGAAGCAATATGAAAAAATCTTTAACATTAATATTTGTTGCAGTAATGCTTATAATGGCATTTACAATTGCAGATATCTATGCGCAGGAAGAGACTGAAGGAACAGACTCAATAGGACTTTCAGTTGATATTGATTATATGAGCAACTATCTCTGGCGAGGTGGTTACTGGTATGGAAACGATGGGGCTTTCTTCCCCAGCTTGTCATATGAAATTGCAGGAATTTTAATTTCATACTGCGGTGAATTTTCAGAAGATGCTGTAATCGATGATGGAGACAGCAGTATAAAAGACTTACATGCTACTGACCTTGGACTGGATTACTCATTTTCTATAGGTGAATTATTATCTATTGGAGTTGGTGTATGGTATTTCTATTTTCATAATGAAGATACCTATAGCTTTATTACAGGCACAGCTTCAGTCACACTTGACTCTGTACCATTATCGCCTACATTAACATACAATCATGATTATTATACCGATAGTGAGGATAAAGAGGATTTCTATATTCAATTAGGCATCAGTCACGACATTGAGCTAATAAAAGGAGCTTCGTTAGGGTTAGGGATTGTTGGCTCCTACTATAATGCAGAAAGCACCGACCAGACTGGGATCAGCGACATTACGACTACGGTAAGTATAGCTGTTGAAGCGGATAGAGTGATATATTCCTGTGGATTTAACTATGTGGCAGTGCCAGCGAAGGATTTCAAGAAAGACTTGAATGGAGAGGATGATATTCATAGATTTTTTGCAACATTTGGAGTATCATACTCAATTTAAGAATCTTAAGAATAAGTATCATGATCAAAAATAGCAGAAGGATTCAGGCAAGTGATTCTGTTTTCTTCACTTCTTGAATCCTTTTCTGCAAATAAATATCATATTTCACATCGATATAATCTTTAATCGATAATTTGAACTTAATGGGTTTATACCATTTAACTTTAGAAAAACTAAAAAATTACAAATTTGTAACATTTATTAACAACCACTGGATATTATTAATTTATTTCTTTACCAAATTCTTTTATTATAGTAGACAGAATAATAATTACTATTGTTGGGAATTATCAAATATATCATTGTTTGACTCTATAATAGAATTTGTAAATATATGAAAACACAAGATAAAAATACAGAGCTTATAAGTGAAATCGGGAAACTATTTATGTCAACTCAAGACATGAATGACCTCCTTTCAAATGTACTTGAGACACTTGCAAAATATACTAACATAGAAAGAGGTATGATCAATATTCATGACCTTGAATCTGATGAAATAATAATTGATGTTTCTTACGGTTACACAGAAGATGAAGTAAAAAAAGGGATATATAAAGTAGGAGAAGGTATTGTCGGCTCTGTAATTTCGACAGGTGAACCTGTTGTAGTTCCATCAATAATTGATGAGCCTAGATTCCTAAACAGAACAGGCGCCAGAAAAGATCAAGAAAGCAAAAATGTCTCTTTTATATCTGTCCCAATTAAAATATCAGGTGAAACAATTGGAACAATCTCTATTGATCTAATTAATGAAAATTCTGGATCTTTTTCAGAGGTATTACAGGTATTAACTACACTTTCAATTTTAACTGCGCATGCTGTAAACAACCGTAGAGAGATGTTAATTAGAGAGAATAAACTAAAAGAAGAAAATGAAAAATTAAAACAACAACTTTCTGTTTTGAAGACACCAAGGGAATTTGTAGGAAATTCAAGAATTATGAGAGACCTCTACGAAAAGATAATGATGGTAGCCAAAACAGACTCGACTGTGCTAATTGAAGGCGAGAGTGGAACCGGAAAGGAGCTAATAGCAGAAGCGATTCATTTCAACAGCAATAGAAAATCAAAACCATTTATAAAAGTAAACATTGCAGCACTTCCACATGATCTTATAGAAAGCGAGCTTTTTGGATATGAAAAAGGTGCTTTTACAGGTGCATTAACACAAAAAAAGGGGCGTTTTGAACTTGCTCAGGGAGGTACCATTTTTCTTGATGAAATTGGTGATTTAAGCTCTCATCTGCAGATCCACTTATTACGAGTCCTGCAAGAAAAAACAATAGAAAGGTTAGGCGGGATAAGAACTATACCTCTCAATGTTAGAGTAATTACCGCGACACATCAAAATTTAATACAAAAAGTTGAAAATAATGAATTTCGTCTGGACCTCTATTACAGATTGAATATTTTCCCGATTATTGCGCCACCATTAAGGGAAAGGAAAGCTGATATCCTGCTCCTGGCAGATCATTTCCTTGAGAAATATAATAAAAAGATGGAGAAAAATATTTTAAGAATAAGCTCTGAAGCCATCGATATGCTGAGCAACTACCATTGGCCAGGGAATGTTCGTGAGCTTGAAAATTGTATTGAAAGATCTGTAATTGTATCAAATGAAGATACCATCAGGAACTACCATCTTCCTCCATCATTACAGATGGCAGATGATCAATCAAATCATCCAAGGACACTTGAGGAGATGACTGATCTCTTTGTAAAAGAACTAATTATTGACAACCTCAAACTTACACATGGCAACATCACTAAAGCTGCAGAACAACTTGGAACAACTAAAAGAATTCTGACATATAAAATAAATAAACTCGGAATCGATTATAAAAGATATAGGGATAATAAATAGCATCAACAGTTGCTCAAGATGAGCTGAAATAGGATTTACATAATAATGTTATTTAGTAAGTAAATATGTCATCAACAATTCGAACCAAATTACAATTTGAAAGCCAAAATTCTATATGAATAGAGCCTTTTCTTTCCTTTCTTTTATTTTAATTTTCGTACCCTGCATTCTTAAATATTCCAGTAATATTTCATCATCAAGAAAACCAAGTTTTACAAGAATAACACCTAGAAGATTATCTTCACTTTTTTGAAGATTCAGAGCCTCCTGAAGCTGTTCTCTAGTAATTATATTATCTTCTATTAACATCTCGCCTAATAATTTCTTCATTACATAAACTCCTAATAATTTTCAGTCTTTTATAAAATAAAAAGAATGCATCAATAAATAATAATCCATAAGGCTACTTAGAAATTATCTTGAACAATGACTCAACAACTTCTTTAATATAAGGATCTTCGGAATCTTTACAATAGACAGAAATAAAGATAAATGGTGATATTCTATTATATGCAATTTTATAATAGTATGTATTAAAAACAAGATCATATCTTGCATTTTTTTTGGAAAAGTAAAATTCACTCATAATCGAAGAAGGACTTTCTGGATCGTATATTTTTACACTATAACCCTGTCGGGATTTATACATCCCCCTTCTCAATCTAAGTCTCTCTTTTAGTTGAGGCAATGAACTCATATTAAATGAATAATTCTGTTTAAAAATAGTGCCATCAATAATTTGTCTTTTAATTTCCTCGAAATTTGTATAAATCTTGGACGTAGGTTTTTGAGGATAATTATAACCTCTATCTGATGGGAAATACTCTATAACATTATCAACTTTGCCATCACTTCCTTTATCAATAATAAGAGAAATCATTTGCGCATCAACAACAAACTCCCCAATTACTATTCTGGATGAATTGCCGATCGATTGAAATAAAAAGTAATTCCTGGCCTTACCAGGAATAGCAAGAAATCTTAAGCTATCCTTTTTAATAACTTTATCTGCAATAAAGTCCCGCTTAAATTCATGTGAATTATTCTCAAAGGAAGTTAATAATATAAACATTGCAACTAATATAAATATTATTACACTCCTTATGAACTTCATTTTTTCCCTCCATATTAATAAAACTAAAATAATTAAATATATATAGGCAAATAATACATCCACTTAATCTGAATTATTTTAATAGCTAAATATTTAATTTTTAATCGTGACTACTCAGCTATCTCTTAACTGCTTGAAAATTTTGAATTTTTATAAAAGAGTAAGATAAGGAGAGAAAGAGATGAAAGAGATTGAGGAAATTTAAAACACTTTTTTCATCTCTATAACTCAAAAATCTCCACACCCCTTTTTATACACCTCATTTTAT
>JAXHTB010000021.1:0-20188 GCA_034190185.1 Spirochaetota bacterium
CCTCTACTGCCCTGAGTGATCCAATGTCTGCATGAGCACCCGCAGCGCTGATAAAGTCGGAAATTTTACGGTTTTTAATATTTGTGGCAATAAAGCCCGTTTGATTGCAGCTGTACACTATAATATTCATCGGATTTATATTCGGCATATCCTCACCCATAATGAATATAATCGAGGATCTTGAAGGAAATAATGAATAACTAACTTAAAGAAATTGCAAAAATTTGGCCTAATATCCAGCCCATATTTTCTGTGCCCAATAATGAAAAAGACTACAATAAATTGGTCAATTTCCTTGATAATCTTATTGATGAAGTGGGTAATAATGAGAACCATCCTTTAGCTTCTCTGATGGAAACGATTGGGGATCTAATTGAAATATATGAATCCCAATATATTAACGAAATAGAGGGTTCTCCGATAGATGCTTTGAATGCTTTGATGGCCGAACACGGTCTGAAACAGTCGGATCTGTCTGAAATCGGTACCCAGGGAGTTGTATCAGAAATTTTATCCGGTAAACGTCAGCTAAATGTCCGTCAAATAAAAATATTGAGCAAACGTTTCAAAGTATCTCCAGCAGTCTTTATTTAAATTTCAAGAATATAACCATTCTCTTCCAGCGGAGCGCAAAAAGCCGCGTCTGCAGAAGAGCGGCGTTATAGAAGAAAATTCAGCTTTACATCTTGGTTTTGATTAAAAAGAGGGTATGCTTTCAGTATATAACCCGGTCTAGTCGCAACGTCGTTCCGCTCATTGGTCTTTAGCATATTTGCCTTTGTTTCACTACTGTAAACGATATTTGCATCGATCCTGATAGTTTTCTATTGGGTTTTTAATGTAATTCTAAAAATATTTATACAATAGAATGATTATCTTTATTATTTCTTATCGGCGATGTTTTTTGTAATATCAATCTATCCCCAGTATACCAAATTTAGGTCAAGAATATCGTCAATCTCCTTATAACTCGGAAGGACTCTGACTCCATAACTATATTTACCAGATGAATCAGCCTTGTATTTACATCTGTATTTAATAGCGCTACCATTCTCTTCAATTACATCCATCTTGAGGTATTCTATATTATTTACTTGTTGAGGTTGGTTTTCCTGGACGATTAGCATCTCAGCTGTTAATTCTTCTTTTAATACATTTCCTTTCTGTATCTCTAAAATAATCGATATTTCATCATCTATATCTAGGTTATTGCCGTTTACTCCAGCGATCTCAACATTTAATATATTGATAGTTGAAAATCTTGATTTAATAGATTTTTTCCATTCAGCAATTTCTTTAGCTTTTGAGAAATTGTTACTGCAAATATTATAATATAACTTCGCAGCAGGTTCGTACATTTTCCCCATATAATCTCTAAGCATCCTATGCGTGTTAAATTCGCTGATTATTGTTTTTATGGAGTTTTTCATCATCGTAATCCATTTATCAGGTATATCCTCACTATTATATGAATAATAGAGTTGTATAATATCCTTTTCAAGTATATTATACAAAGATTCACTGTCAGCTATATCCTGCTTGTCAATATTTTCAAATTCATTTCTACTACCTATTACCCAGCCATTAGTACCATCATATCCTTCATCCCACCATCCATCCAAGATGCTGGCATTTAAAACTCCATTAATTCCTGCTTTCTGTCCGCTTGTTCCACTTGCTTCATAGGGTCTCCTAGGATTGTTAAGCCAGACATCAACTCCGGAAACCATTTTTTTTGCAAGCGACATATCATAATTTTCAAGAAAAATAATCTTACCTAAAAATCCATCCTCTTTTGAAATGCTCACTATCTCCTTTATCAATTTTTGGCCTTCTTTGTCTTCTGGGTGTGCTTTGCCAGCGAAAATAAATTGTACAGGATACTTTTCATCTTGAATGATTCTCTTAATTCTATCAAAATTCTTCATGAACAACGTCGCTCGCTTATACGTTGCAAATCGCCTCCCAAAACCAATTGTTAAAATTGCAGGATTAAGATTTTCAGAGAATTTATGCAGTAATTTGTGAGGTTCACCTTCTCGCTTCCAGCTTTCAGAAATATTTGTTTCGATAGTATGGAACAGTTTATCTTTTAGGATTAGATGTGTCTGCCATAATGCCTTATCGGGTATAAGGGATATTTTATCCCATTCTTCTTTTTTCAGAAGGTCTTCATCAATATTTAGTGATGTATATTTTATAATCAGCTCTTTCATTTCATTTGAAAGCCATGTGGCAATATGAACCCCATTTGTAATGTGGAATATGGGGAGCTCTTCAACAAGAAAACCTTTCCAAAGATCAGCCCACATATCTCTAGACACTGCACTGTGAAGCCTGCTTACTCCATTTTTTCTATATGAATTATTCAATGCCAGAACAGTCATCTCATAAGGCTCTGAATCAGAACCCTGTATATGTCCCATCTCATAGAACTCATTTAGGTTCAATTTGCTTTTTTGAATATAATTATTGAAATAGTTTTCAACAAGAGAAATATCAAATGTTTCATTCCCAGCGGGCACAGGTGTATGAGTTGTAAAGACAGTGCTTGATCTGACAACTTCTTTTGCTGTATCAATATCGATATTATGTTTTTCCATAATATTTATTAGTCTCTCAACAATTAAGAATGCTGAATGTCCTTCATTTATATGGTATACAGATGGATAGATATTTAACTCATTTTCGAGGAGTTTAACGCCGCCTATACCCAATAAGACCTCCTGTTCGATCCTTGTTTTTTTGCCTCCGCCATAGAGCCTCCCTGTGATTTCTCTATCGGTCAATGAATTTTTCTTCAGATCAGTGTCAAGGAAATAGACGCTTGTTCTTCCAATCTTTCCTTCCCATACCTTAGCATATAAAATCCTTCCTGGAAAATCTACAGTTATTATAAGTTCATCCCCATTCTGATCAACGAGCTCCATTAAGGGCATATGTATAAAATTATTTGTAAAATATTCTGCTATCTGATCCCCATTTTGAGATATATGCTGTCTAAAATATGCATTTTTATAAAGTAATCCAATTCCGATAAGAGGGAGATTAAGGTCAGAAGATGTTTTTATATGATCGCCTGAGAGTATTCCCAAGCCACCAGAATAGAGCGGCATAGATTCATGAAATCCATATTCCATTGAAAAATATGCTACAGGTCTTTCAGGTGAGATATTTCCAATATTTTTTAGTAGCGGTTTCTTGTATGAAAGATATTTATCAAATTTAACCATTACTTTTTCATAATTTCGCATGTAGTCTTCGTCATCTATAATTTTATTTAATATATCATTATCTAAAGAATCAAGAAGAGCAATAGGATTGTATCTTAAACTCGCAAAAAGAACAGGATCAATCGCTTCAAAAAGCTGGGTTGCTTCAGAATCCCATGACCAGCATATATTAGAAGCAAGTTCTTTAAGCTTTTCAATTTTTTTGGGAAAGGCAGGTCTTATATGAAATTGGCGCATTCTAGGACGGGTTAATGCAGTTCCTTCAAACACAATATGTCTAAATTTATGGTCTTCAATTTTATTTTTACCTAAAATTCTATCATCTCTAACCTTTAACGCTAAATTATAAGCCTCGAAATAATTTTTTATAAAATTCCCCCATTCCGCATTAAGAGCAATTCCTTTAGCAGTTCTTCTCATATCATCAATTTGATCAATATCCTTTTTTGCAAATGATAGAATATTATTTTTAAGTTCCTTGACTGAATCATTAAAATTGATGCCTGATCTTCTAATAATTGCTGCGGTCTCGCCATTGAGTTTATTAGACAATATCCACTTGCCAAAGCCGGAAACATCTGAACTGATTGTTGGAATAGAATGAGCAATACTTTCAAGGGGTGTGTATCCCCATGGCTCATAGAAAGAGGGATATATTGTAAGATCACAACCAGAAAGAGCATCATAATATTGCATGTTTAGAATGCCGTCTCTTCCATTAAGAAAAGCAGGAACATAGATAATATTTATTCTGTCTCCAATAGAATTTTGTAGATTTTTTTTGTGGCATTCATTTACAATTGGATCATGATATGGATTAGATAAGGGATGTGTTGATATCATAGAATATTTCGGGAATTTATCTTTTAATTCTTTTTCTGCAGATCTCTCTTTTGACATATCCACAAATCCGCCAATTATAAAGAAAAACATAATAATTTCTTTATCTAATTCGTCCTGAATTTTGTATAACTCTCCTAGTGTCTCAATTATTAGATCAATTCCCTTGTTATGATATTCATAACGCCCTGATGTGGATATTATTATAGTATTTTTATCAATGTCTTTTAATAGAAATTGAGAAGCGAATTTCAGGAGTCTTTCCCTATTTTTTCTGTAGTATTCCCTGTTAAGATCAAAGTCTGGAATTTTATTTACATTAAAACCATTTGGAATTGTTATAGCAGGTTTATAACCCAGAATATGCTTTGCTTCTCTAGCTGTAATCTCGCTAACAGTAGTGAAGCAATCAGCTTCCCTTGCTGAAGCAGTTTCAAGAGAATGTTTTGCTAATACATTCAATTTTGCCGCCTCAATCTCAGGATCAATATTCTGCAATGTGTTGTATATATCAATTCCATGACTAGCCATACATCTTCCAAGAACTGTGGAGTGCGATGTTAAAACTGATGCAATATGCGGAGCCTTCCTCTTGATGTAAAGCAATCCAGCGCCTGTCATCCATTCATGAAAATGTGCAATTATATTATAATTTTTATATAAATGACTTGCTTCTTCAATTACCTTGCCTGCCATTGTAGAAAAAATAACTGGTTCAATATAATCCCACTGTCCTGTCATTGAATCTACGCCATAGTATTCCCATAGTTCATATAATACCTTATTCTGATCAATATTATGATTATAATTAACAAGAATGACCTTTGGGTTACCATAAACCTTCCATCGTCCTACTTTAGCTATAATACCGGCTTGTGCTAGTATATCCCTTAAATCCTTGAATTCAGTGTGATAATCTTCATAAAATTCTGAATTATCATCAAACAATGGCCCTATTAGGCAATAATTATCACCTATATTATTTTGCATATCCTCGATCTTGCTTTTTATTACTGTATTTATACCACCTACCTTATTGCAGACTTCCCAGGAGACCTCAAATAAATATCTTTCCCTGATTGTCATAAAATCTCTCCTTGCCAAATTATATATATACGGACTTTCTATTGCTTAACGTATTTTTTAAATCATTGAGTATATTTACGTATATAATATATGCATCATAAGGGGACTGATAAGGATTAAAGTATTTATGGACATCTCCATCTGAAAACCATTTTGTGCACATATAATAAAAATGATCCGATGTCAGAAGCTTCCTCCATACATTGATAAGATCAGGATCTTCTGAAGATAACACATCATTTTCAAGTTCATAAGCCATCTCAATAGCGGAATTCTGTAAAGGGTTGCCAACCCATGCAGTTAAGTCTCTTTCTAGATCAGCCCATGATATAAAATAAGGCACATCAATCTTTGAGACAGGTTTGTAATATTTTGAAGCCTCTTGCGGAGTAATAAATTGGAAATCGGGATGCTGAAGAATCTTATTGGGAAGCGCGTAAAAGAAATCGAATATACCAGTGTCCTTCCATTGATGTTCACCAAATGTTTCATAATCCATAAATAAATTTATTATTTCTCCATTTCCATTTATACTGTGAAGCCAGTGCGCATACTTATCTGCTGTTAATGGATATTCAGACCAATTGCGATTTGAAAATCTAAAGGCAATATCATCAGAGAGTTTATAATTTTTCATCAGCAAATTTAATTTATTGCAGCCCTCTGGCTGGTAGTAAAAATTCGGAGCCTGCCATCCTAACACCTGATCAGCTCCATCTGAAAGGATAGTCTCAAAACCCATCTCTTCTATGAATTTTGCCAGATCATTATTGTAAATCAGTTCAGTGTTTCTAAAGGTTTTAGGCGTCTTAGAAAATAATTCTTCAATTGTTCTTTTATGATTTATTATTTCATTCTTAAATTCATTCTTGGAATAAAGAAAAGATAATGTATGATAGTAGGTTTCATTTATAAACTCAACACATCCTGTTTCAGCAAGCCTTTGAAATAAAACGATTACCTCAGGATTATATTTTTCGAATTGTTCCAGTGCAAGCCCGCTAATTGAGTAAGATATTTTAAAATTTCCTTTATGCTTCTCAATCAGATTGAGCATCATGATATTTGCTGGGATGTAGCATTTTGAGCTTACTTTGTTGCAAATTTCCCTATTTATTTTATCATCTTCATAATAATGATTTACACCAATATCAAAAAAGGAATAATTCTGTAAAAGACGAAAGGGTTGGTGAACCTGAAAATAGAAACAAACTGATACCATATATGCCTCCTAATAATAAAGAACTGATGAATATATATTTTTTAATCTATTCCCTGCAGAGTGCCATTCAACTTGCTGTATCTCCTCCTTACAATTCCTTACAATTTCCTGAGCTAAATCCTCATTTTTAAGAATTGAGATTATATAATTCGCTAGCTTCTGAATATCCCAGAAGTCCACAACAACTGCGTGCTTAAGTATTTCTGACACACCTGATTGTTTTGATATAATTATGGGTACATCATACAATAGAGCTTCAAAGGGGGTTATACCAAATGGCTCGGAAACAGAGGGCATAACATAGAGATCGCTCATTGCGTACATTCTTTCTACATCCAAGCCGCGCAAAAAGCCTGTGAAATGGAATCTGTCCGCAATTTTTAACTCAGCCATTCTTGATATCATTTCAGGCATCAAGTCACCGCTTCCGGCCATAATAAATCTTACATTTTCTATCTCTTTAAGCACAAGATTAGCGGCTTCAATAAAGTAATCGGGGCCTTTCTGCATGGTTACGCGACCAAGGAAAAGGACTATTTTGTCATCCAAATTTTTCCCAATGTTATATCTTTCAAACTGCTTTTTTTTGTTTACAGCGTTGTGAACAACCTCGATCTTATCCTGATCAATTCCATAATGATTTATTATTATATTTTTCGTATAGTAACTTACGGCAACGACTTTATCCGCATTCTCCATTCCATATTTTTCAATGTTGTAAACCCTTTCATTGATATTGTTTCCGCTTCTGTCAAATTCAGTTGCATGAACGTGCACAATGAGAGGCTTGCCGCTTATCTGTTTTGTGCGAACGCCAGCAGGATATGTAAGCCAGTCATGAGCGTGGATAATATCGAATTCTTCATAAAAATATAAAGATTCTCCTACTAAGCCATAACTCATAACCTCAGTTAATAGATCATCGCCATAGTCTCCTGTAAAATCGAGGATGCTGTTGATAGGATCTTTTCTTACTTTCAGGGAATGATTGAATTTTAATTGTTCGCTGTAATGGACAGCAGTTGCATATGGCGACAAGGAGGAAGGAACTGAAACTGCATTTATAATATCTATTCGATTCATCAGTTCATTTATATCGCCAATAAGCGGGACTTCATCAGCTCCTAATATCTTTACAGGGCTTGTAATTTCTTTCCCCTTTTTTGTAGGCAGCACAAAGGTGACTTTCACGTCATTTTCAAGCAGTCCCTTAGTAATACCGTAACAGGCGGTTCCTAATCCGCCGCTGATAAAAGGTGGGAATTCCCAACCAAACATTAAAACCTTCATAGCATTATCCATGAAATATTTATTTAAATTTAATTATAAATCATTGAGCAATCAATTGCAAGAGCTATGATGAACAGAAATAATTATAGTTAAAATTGTATACTATTGAATATCCTTAAAATCAAGTCGGTATATGAAAGTAGAAAAATATAATTAACTCAGCGCTTAAATTATGGGAAACAGCTCCTTTGCGATCAATTGCAAAAGCAGAGATTTTATAAAAATAATATGTTGGCGCAAATAAAAAAATCTTCGAGAATCAATAACAAGTAATAAATATAAAGGCAATAAATTAGACAATTATTTCAAATTGAAATTTGCCGAAAATTATTTCAGAAGGCGGCTTATCTGATGATAGGAAGTTTTTATTAATAGAAAAATTCTACTACTTAATGTAAAAAAAATCAAATTTTTTTTATTTTTTTTTTAAATTCAAAGTCATTGATCTACTGCTTGCTAAACAAAGTTATTAAATGAAGACATCAATTTAAGTCGAATTTTCTATTTTAGATTATTATCATTACTTCAAAAATAAGGGAATAATCCGATTGCTTGATTTCCGATGTTTTTATATTTACACTTAAAATTATATATATGTGAAATTCAATTCTTCTTGACATATAAATCCCAGCCATTATCTGATAGGAATAGATAAAATAAATGGAGGATGATATGATGAAGACAAGAATTACAGAAGATCTTAATGTTAAGTACCCCTTTTTTGGCGGAACCATGATGTATATCTCTAACCCATCCTTTGTCGCTGCGATCTCCGAGGCCGGAGGTATTGGCATTTTAGCTTCTGCAATGTACAAAACCAAGGAGTCTTTTAGAGATGCCATAAAAGAGGTGAAGGATAAAACCGACAAACCCTTTGCTGTGAATATCAATCTTTTCCCAATGATGCAACCTATTGATAATAACGAGTATATGGATGTTATCCTTGAAGAGAAAGTCGCTATGGTGGAAACAAGCGGCCACAGGGCACCAGATGATGTAGCCGCAAGGATGAAACCTGCTGGAATAAAGCTTTCACACAAATGTGTTGGTGTTCGTTATGCACTAAAAGTGGAGTCTGTTGGTGTGGATATGGTAACCGTTGTCGGTTTTGAAAATGGAGGAGCTACTGGAATGCTGGATATTACAACCCTATGTTTAGTCCCTGCTGTTGTCAATGCGGTTAAAATTCCTGTAATTGGCGGAGGGGGTATCTCTTCTGGAAATGCAATTGCGGCTATTCTTGGCTTGGGGGCTGAGGCAGTAATTATGGGAACAATGTTACTCTGCACTGAAGAATGCCCTATACACCCTAATGTAAAGACAGCCCTTTTATCCGCAAAGGAGACAGACACAGCACTGATCCTTCGTCCTTACGGCAACACTCATAGATGTTGGATTAATGATGTTGTTAAGAATGTACAGGAGCTTGAAAAGGAGAATGCACCCTTTGATAAGGTTATTCCCCTTATTGCAGGTGAGGAGAGCGAGAAAATGATAATTGACGGCGACCTAAAAAAAGGATTTATTTCCTGCGGACAGGGTGTTGGTCAGATTGATAAAATACTGCCGATAAAAGACCTCTTTGAACAGTTAGCTGAGGAGGTAAGAGAAACAAACAAAAGGTTGAGCAGTATACTCAATTAATTGTAACAATTCCCCACGATAATATTCAGAATATCTTAAGATAATAACTAATCTATTGGCAAAATTTTATCTATGATTCGATTTTTATTAACTTGCGTCAATAGATTTAAATTAATAATTATTAATTAATTTATTCGATCTCTTATTTTTCATTCATGCCCAATTTCCCGCTAATTTTTTTCTAAGTGTGAGAAAGGTGTGGCTAGATAATATAAAAGATATAATCTATATAATGGAAATATGATATTGATAAAACAGCAAATTATAAATAACTGAGCGTCAAGTATAGGATAAGAATTTAGATTCTTATCCATACATCTCCATTCCCAGCATCTTCGCATTCTCTTTTAATTTTACCAAAATCTGAGATATGCTTAAGATATCTAATATGATATTAAATGTTTTTATTCATTCTATCAATAACAAAGGGTTAAAAAGATATGGATATTCAAGAGATTACTCAAAAGATTGAGAAGGAAAGCCTGATCCTTCGTAAGATAACTGCTGAGATTGAGAAGGTAATTGTTGGTCAAAAGAATTTACTAGAGAGGATGATAATCGGCCTTCTATGTGACGGCCACATCCTGCTTGAGGGGCTTCCGGGTCTTGCAAAGACAACGGCAGTACGCACACTCGCCGAAACGATCAGGACATCCTTTCAGAGGATACAGTTTACTCCGGACCTGCTACCAGCTGATATACTGGGAACACAGATATATCGTCCGGACAGCGGCAGCTTTGAGATAAGAAAGGGGCCAATATTTAATAATATAATTCTTGCAGATGAGATAAACAGAGCGCCAGCAAAGGTACAAAGCGCTCTTCTTGAGGCAATGCAGGAAAGGCAGGTGACTATAGGAGAAACTACATTTTTACTTGAAAAGCCCTTTCTTGTGCTTGCCACCCAAAATCCTATTGAGCAGGAAGGCACTTATCCTCTTCCTGAAGCGCAAATAGACCGCTTTATGATGAAGATAAAGGTTAGCTATCCATCTGCAGAAGAAGAGAAGGAGATAATGCAGAGGGCATATTACATATCTTCGGATAATGTTTTGGGAACAATTAATCTGGATGAACTCGATTCTATGAAAGAAACTGTTGAGTTGATACATATGGAAGAAAAAATTCTGGATTATATTGTCCAGATATCTAGAGCCACCAGATTTCCAGAGGAGGCAGGCCTTCAGATAGGTTCAATGGTAAGCTACGGTGCCTCGCCAAGAGCCTCCATCTGGCTTGGTCTGGCAGCTAAGGCTCATGCCTTTATGAGCGGACGGGGATATGTTACGCCGCAGGATGTTAAATCAATGACACCGGATATTCTGCGTCACAGAATAATCCTGAGTTACGAGGCTGAGGCCGAGGGTACAAGCGCTGACGATCTGATATCGATGATCCTTGAGCGAATTGAGGTGCCGTAAATGCTATCCGAAGAGATGCTAAAAAAGATACAGAGTCTGCATTTTAAAACAAAGCATATTGCCACTGATCTCTTTGCCGGACAGTATGTAAGCGCCTTTAAAGGGCGCGGCATGGAATTTGCTGAGGTGAGGGAATATTATCCTGGAGATGACATACGCACAATCGACTGGAATGTCTCCGCGCGCTTTGGGCATCCATACGTCAAAGTGTTTCATGAAGAAAGAGAGCTTACTGTTATGCTTCTCCTGGATATATCCGGCTCTAATCTATTCGGCACACGTGGCAGGTTCAAGAGAGAACTTCTTGCTGAAGTTGCAGGCATGCTGGCATTTCTTGCTATAAGAACTAATGATAAGGTTGGCGCAATCCTATTTACATCGCATGTGGAAAAATATATCCCGCCAAAAAAGGGAGCCTCTCACGTATGGAGGCTAATAAAGGAGATATTCACATTTACTCCGGAGGAGAGGACAACAAATATTGATAACGCCCTTACATATCTGAATAAGGTAACAAAACGCCATGCTATTGTTTTTCTAATATCCGACTGCATCGATAAGGATTATGAAAGGTCCCTTCGATTAAGCGCAAAAAAGCATGATCTTTCTGTAATAAGACTTGCAGATCCTGCGGAAGAGCTTCTTCCTGATGTCGGCCTTATTAGCCTTCGCGATCCTGAGACTGGGGACGAGGTTATTCTGAACAGTTCTGATAAATATATAAGAAAAAGATGGTCCCATCATCTTGAAAATGAGAAGAAAGAGCTGAAACAACTGCTTAGCAGATCTGGAGTTGATATGGTTGAACTTTCCACTAATGGCCCGGTTGTGGAACCTCTTTTACAGCTTTTTGAAAGGAAGGGAAGCAGACAATGACAATCCGCTTTCTATTATGTATAACTATATCATATCTATCCCTGCTGGTGAATAACATAAGCGCAGAAACAACGAATGATAAGTTGGATATAGCTCCGCAATTATCAGCCTCATTGAGCGTTAAATCAGCCCGCATCGGGGACATTGTAGAGCTGTCATTAAAATATACTCTTCCAAAAGATGCAAAGATTTCTCCGGAATCAAAGATTGAAGGGCTTAAAGATGTCGCTGTTATTGAAAAAAAAATGATACCCGGAGAGATACTCCTTTCAATAATAGTAGACCGCCAAGATTCATTTAAGCTGGGGCCCTTTTCTTTGAGCTTTAAGGACAAGGAGGGAGAGGAAAATATTATAAGATCAGAAGCGGTTACACTAGATCTCATCACAAATTTGGGAGAGAAGCCGGCAGAGGCAAGGTTAAAGCCGATCATGGAGATTGTGCCTATTACACCATTATGGCTTATATACCTTCTCTGGTCAGCAGGAGGGATTATTGTTCTTTTAATTGCCGCTGGCATCATATGGTGGTGGAGAAAGAAAAGGCTTAAGAATGATGAGATAATTAAGGAAAGGGCTGCTCATATTATTGCATTAGGGGAGATTGATGATCTTCGTAAAGATAAGCTCTTTGAAAAGGGGCGATATAAGGAATTCTATTTCAGGTTTTCCGAGATCCTTCGCCATTACCTTGAAAGGCTTCGCGGTTTTCCTGCGGCAGAGTTTACTACTGAGGAGATATCCCGTCGAATTACTATAGAAGAGGACAGAATGCTGATCCCAATGCTGCGTGAAGCAGACCTCGTAAAATTCGCAGATATAATTCCCACTTCAGCAAAAAAGGATGAAGATATCAGGATCGCACTTTTATATATTCAGTCAACAAGTCCAACACCAACTGTTATTCAACAGAAAGATCGAACAATAGAGGGGGAAGAATAATGTTTACCTTTGCTTACGCTCCTCTTCTATTCCTCCTTTTGGGAGTTGCTATTTGGGGTTTTCTTAAATACAAAAAGGGATATCCAAGTATTACATACTCATACACTACAAGTCTTAAAAAACTTACAATGGATTATATTCACTTAACAGGTATGCTGCCCCTTGTTTTAAGAGGGCTTAGCCTTACACTTCTGATTTTTGCCCTTGCCAGACCTCAGTTGTATAATGTATCAAGAGATACAAAAACTCCTGGCGTTGATATCATGCTTTGCTTGGACACCTCAGGCTCGATGCGAGCTCTTGATTTTAAAATAAACAATGAACGTGTGACAAGGCTTACTGCTGTAAAAAAGGTGGTAACTGATTTTATTAAAAAGAGAGAGCATGACAGGATCGGGCTCGTTGTTTTTGGCGAGCAGGCATTTACTCAATCCCCCCTTACAATGGACAAGGGCTTGCTTCTTAATCTTGTGCAAAAGATGGAGATAGGCATGGCTGGCGATAGGACAGCAATAGGCTCTGCTATTGCTATTGGAGGCAAGAGACTAAAGGGATTGAAGGCTAAATCGAAGATCATGATCCTGCTTACTGATGGCAGAAACAATTCTGGAAATATTGCTCCAGAGCAGGCCGCGGATGCTGTAAGCGCTTTTGATGTAAAGATCTATTCAATCGGAGTGGGTGGCAAAGGCCCTGCTCCCTTTAAAATGAAGACCTTTTTTGGTACTCGGCTTATAAATAGAAATGTTGATCTTGACGAGGAGACATTGCAAAAGGTGGCAAGCATTGGCAAGGGACGATACTTTAGAGCAGCAGACAGCAAAGAGCTTTCAGAGATATACGATATTATTGACAAGGCAGAGAAAACAGATATCAAGGTAAAGGAATTTTTTCATTTTGAGGAACTCTATCTCTATTTTTTAATACCTGCCCTTATTATTTTAGGGCTTGAAATAATTTTAAAAACAACAGTTTTCCGGGTAATTCCATGAAGTTTGATAACCTCTGGGCGCTGAATATTCTATGGATACTTCCGCTTGCCCTTTTTATGCTTATTTATGAAAGCCGGCAAAAAAGGATTGCCTTATCCAGGTTTGTAGAAAACAGCCTGCTTGGGCGTCTTACAGGTGAGGAGAAAAAAGGAAAAAATATTATAAAAAATTTATTAATTCTTGGCTCTTTAGCGCTTATGATCTTCGCAATGGCAGGTCCGCGCTGGGGAAGTCATTATCAGGAGGTAAGCCAAAAGGGAGTTGATATTATGATTCTTGTTGATGTCTCACCTAGTATGCTTGTTGAGGATGTCAAACCAAACAGGCTGGAAAGAGCTAGAAGAGAGATCATCGATTTTATTAAAGTTGTTCAGGGAGATAGGATCGGACTTGTGGCCTTTTCCGGAAATTCATTCGTTCAATGTCCTCTAACCCTGGACTATGGAGCCTGCCAGATGTTTCTGCTGGATCTAAGCCCCAACCTTATTCCTGTGCCAGGAACAGACATCGGCTCTGCTATTGAGACTGCTATAACATCCTTTGACATGCAGGCGAAAACTGATAAGGTAATACTCCTAATAACAGATGGCGAGGACAACGAGGGCAAGGGGCTTGAAATGGCGGAGAAGGCAGGCGCAAAAAATATAAAAATATTTGTATTCGGCATTGGCAACACCTCTGGTGGACCTATCCCGCTGGGGAATGGGCAGGGCGGTTTTAAAAAGGATATAAAGGGGAAGTTAGTACTCTCAAAATTAGATGAAGAGGGCCTTAGAAAAATCGCTTCAGTCACAGGCGGCGATTATGTCCATTCTATAGCAGGTGATCTTGATCTGGATATTTTATATTTTGATGGAATTAAATCTAAAACCGATGCAGTTACATTAAAAAGCGGAAAAATTAAGGTTTATGAAGAGAGATTCGCTATCTTTCTTCTTGCAGCTTTTGCTTTATTGCTTTTGGAGGGATTTGTAGATGGCAGGAAGAAACTTAAGAAAGTATAAATTAATTATATTATTGATGCTGATTAATATTATTATGTCATCCATGCTATTAGCAGAGGATGCAGATGAACTTTACAGAGCAGGCAGGTTTGCTGAGGCTGAAGAGGCATATAAAAAAGCTGATATGGATAATCCAAAGGATATACGTTATCGCTACAATAGGGGTTGCGCGGCATTTCAAAATGGCGACTATAAGGGAGCCTATGCCTCATTCTCCAGCGCAAGCAGAAGGACTAAGGATAAGGATATTCTTTTTCGCTCCTCATACAATCTTGGGAATACAGCCTATACACAGGGAGACTTTTCATCCGCTGCTGAATACTATAAAAGGGCGATTGTCTACGATCCCAAAAGCTCAGATGCTAAATATAATCTTGAGCTTGCATTAAAAAAACTTGCAGAGACCAAGAATAAAAAAGACGATGATAAAAAATGTAAAAATAACGACAAAGGAGAGCAGCAAGGCAAAGAAGGAGATAAAAATAACGATCAGAAGGATGATAAAAATCAAGCACAGGATCAAGATAAAGAGAAGTCAACCTCAAAAGACAATAAGAGCAATCAACAGAATCAGAACGCAAGGGATGAAGAAAAGAAGAAGCAGGATCTTTCTGGTAAACTAGAGGCAGCAAACTCTATGCAGGATAAAAAGCCTCAAGATCTATCACAGTCAACTGCTGCCATGCTGAACAAAAAGAAGGCAGAAGCCCTGTTAGACAATATAAAAGAGGACCGCTCAAAAATCTTTCAATACCGGATGTCCAAAGAGAAGGAGGGCTCTCCAGGATCAGGGAAGGCATGGTAATATAGATTATAGGAAATATAGAAAAATGAAACAAATTATTATAATACTAGTTGCATTATCTATTCTCCCTCCCATATCCGCAAGCGCAGATATCGGTGTAAGTCTCGAGCTTGACCGCACTGAGGCAACGCTTTCCGATTCTATTGAAATGATTGTTAATATATCTGGAACAAGAAGCTCGGACAATCCTGTGATACAGGGAATTGAAAAATTCAGCCTCAGTAAGGGCGGAACATCCAGTAAGATGCAGATAATTAACGGCTCTTACAGCTCAAGCATTGAATATACTTTTTATCTTCAACCAATGAGCGCTGGGACCTTCCATATAGGACCGGCTCGTATAAAGATTGACGGAAAGGTATACAAAAGCAATAAAGTAAAACTTATAGTTGCAAAGTCGCCAACAGCATCTGGTGGAAGCAGACCTTCAATATTTCTAACTGCAAAGCTCTCTTCTTACAGGGCTTATGTTGAGGAACAGGTTGTCTGTACTCTTAGACTTTATCACCAACCGCGTATTTCCGATATTTCATTAACCCTGCCGGAAGTAAAGGATATTACAATTAAACGATTCGGTGATCATAAAGAGTACCAGACAAATATCAATAATGAAAAATACAGGGTCATAGAGGTTAAATATTCCCTTGTGCCTTCCAAAGCAGGAAAGTATACCATAGAACCTGCGTCAATGAATATGACTGTATATAAATCTGCACGAAGATCAAGCAAAAGGCTTAACGACCTATTTTTCAGAGATCCGGCATTCCCGTTTTCCCAGGGACGCACAATGAGGATAGCTTGCGACTCCCTCAAATTTGAAGCTCTCTCGCTTCCGACAAAGGGGAAGCCGTTAGATTTTGGTGGTCTTGTTGGGAAATATTCAATTTCATCAACGCTTCAGCCATCGCGGATCAAAGCTGGTGAATCTGTAACATTAACAGTAATTTTAAGCGGGTGGGGGAATGTAAATCGCATGCCTGACCTCAAAATGCCGGATATCTATAATGTAAAGCTTTATAAAGACCAGCCTGCTCTTAGGATAGAGCCTGGTGAAAAAGGCTTTGAAGGCGAAAAAACAATGAAGTGGGCAATTGTTCCAGAGGAAGAAGGTGAATATCAAATACCTTCTCTTTCAATAAGTTATTTTGATACAAATGAACGAACTTATCAGCGAATTAAAACAACACCACATCTTCTTGCTGTATCTCCTTCTGGCTCTGATAATTCCGTGGTGAGTCTATCTTCTTCAAGAAAGGATATATCTGTTGAAAGACGGAAAAAACTTGTTGAAGAGTTGGGTAGAGATATCCTACCTATACATAGCTCTGTAAGAGACCTGGCATCCGGTTCATTTTTCGACTTCCCAGGTTGGTTATCCTGGTTTGTTATTCTATTTCCAGCCCTTATCTACACTGCATTCCTTGGCGGATATAGATTTACAAGAATGACGCCTCAAAGATCGGCTCAATCAAAATCGAGCAAAGCGGCTGCTGTCTGTTTAAAAGAGTGCTCTAAATTCGACATAGATGCTGATCAGTTATCTGATGTCATAAGAAATTATATAAATAATCGTTTTGGGATGAAAATGGGATCATTAACTTCTGGTGAAGTTGCAAATATTCTTAAACATAATGGGTGTTCAGATGAAACGACAAAAGAGATGGAGGATATAATTTTAAACCTAGAAAATTTAATATACACTGGTCAGGGTAAAAACAGTTGTAATATTAGTCAAAATATCGCTGCTATAATAAAAAAAATTGAGAAGGAGATAAGGTGAGGAGGATATTCTTTAATTTTTTAATATGTTTTATAGCTGTATTTTATGCAGAATTAAATGCAGAAGAGCATAATGGCAGCCCTGAGGATCTTTTTTATAAATCTAATAAATTGTTTAAGGAAAACAGATACAGCGAGGCTATCAAGAGTTATTTAGAGTTAATTGAATCTGGTCAAAGAAGCGGTCATTTGTATTATAATCTCGGCAATGCTTATTTTCACCTGAATATGATTGGCCATACAATTTTATATTACGAAAAGGCTTATTTACTAATACCAAGAGATGCTGATCTAAACTATAATCTTCGTTATGCCCGTCAGCAGACCAAAGATATAACTGAAGAAACGCAAAGTTTTATATCAATGACCTTTTTTTGGCTTAATTCTGTCACTTTGGGCGAAACGATTCTGATCTTTATAATTATAAATGTAATATTCTGGACCTTCCTTATTTTGCGTTTATATTTTAAAGAAGAGTGGTCATACTATCTTTTAATAATATTACTTATAGTGTGGATTTTAAGCGGCGCTTCCCTGGGGCTGAAATACTATAAAGTCCAACTCGACAATAGAGCTGTTATCCTTCCTAAAGAGATAAATGTCCTTTCAGGTCCTGATAGCAACGATACAATACTATTTAAGCTACACGCTGGGACAATCGTGTATCTTGAGAGAGATGAGGATAATTGGAGGCTCATCTCTTTGCCGGATAAGAAAAGGGGATGGGTGAAGTCCGATTCTTTAGGTATTATAAAATTTTAAATATATAATTACTATCTATAATATTGGAGAGTGCCCATCAGGTCTTCTGTGTTAAAGGCAATAGCATGAAGCACACCGTGTGACTGCCCTGGATTTATAGATACTGTTCTGCCTGTCTTTTCTATATAGTTTCCGGAAACATTTGGCGATTCGTGAATATGCCCATGAAGTGTGAGGAGTGGTTGATGCTTTTCAACAAAACCTTTTATAGATTTGCTTCCACAGGGAATACCTCCATGGATCCTGTCTAATGCAGTATTAAAAGGTGGGGCATGCATAACATATATGGTTCTTTTCGGATCGCTCATTTCAGCAAGATCTTTTATATCTTCTTCTATACTATTGAATTTGCCAATATCTGTATTTATATCTATCTGACGCAACCCCTGAGAAGAGCTGAAGAATGACCTTTCAGGAACTTGTTGAGCCACTCTCTCATTAGTGTCAAACCTTTCCCAATCCTTACAGCGAAACGGTGTGATCGGCACATAACCATATCCAATTAAATACAGGTCTTTCTCTAATTGATGTAGCTTTTTATGGATAAGATTTATTATTCCATCCTGTTCCATTCTTTCAAGAATGTCCATATTAGCTGCTCTGTCATCGTTTCCCATCATAAGGTATACAGAAAGTGTAGGATACTTTGACTTAAGTTTAGAAAAGAAAGGTTTAAAGGATTTTTCCAAAAAGTCTCTCTGGTTATCCACTGACCCGAAAAAATCGGGTTTGTTAGGGATGAGGTCTCCTCCAATTATTAAGCAATCAAATATATTCTCTTTTACAAGATTATATAACCTCTTATAATGAAGTCCATCAACATGAAGATCAGATGTATATAGCACTTTCATAGAACCTCCTAATAATATACTCTTACTTATGAGGGAATAATATCAGGATCAATAAATTTTGAAAATCAGGATATACAAAAAATTCACTTTACGCAAATGCGCCATCGCTTTGCAGCCATGTGCAGTGATAGGTCGGCTGATGTCACGCCTTATAATTATTCGCTGAACGAATTTAATGATACTGCTATTGAAGGAAACTCACGCAGAAGCTGCGTATCTACAGTCACTAAAGGAACTTTCAGGTCATTTGCTGTAGCTATAAATTCACAATCATAAGCAGAACAGATGCTTGTTGAGGTAAGTTTCAAAACTTCGTATGATGGGATATGATATTCTCGACCCCTAAGTAGTTTCAACGCACTATGCAACCATTATGCAACCTGATGGAGTTGTTATCAAGCACAAAACATAATTGTGATCCAGCCAATAAATATTATATATCGATTATCAATGAATAATTACAATATAATTTTTAATTTATTATGGTTTTTAAATAAGTATTTTTTTAATATGTTAATAATTGCTTGTATTATTGCCAAATCATCATAGATTTGAACATGCCGCAAAGAATTGTTAGGAAGATATCTGCATCAGTTCAGAAAAACTCTTTATTACTGTGGAACTGTTGTCATAAATTCAATCCTTTTTTTTAGAATTAAAAAGAACAACTTTTAGAAAATAAATTTTTTATCACATTAGTATTGAAGAATGTTGAGGTATTATATTGAGGATATTCGCTGTTTCAGATATTCATATCGACTATAAGAAAAATCGTATATGGCTTCATAGTCTGTCAAAATACGATTATAAAGAGGACATCCTCATCTTAGCAGGTGATGTTTCGGACATTGCACAGCTTCTTGAAGAGGGTTTCAGGGCTTTAAAAGATCGCTTCTATGAAGTACTCTATGTCCCAGGCAATCACGATCTATGGGTGCAGAGAAATAAGGACAGCAACTCGATGGAGCGTTTTTATCATATAAAAACTCTAGCAGAAAACTATGGTATTCTTATGAAACCGTATCATTTTGAAAGTTTATCAATTGTTCCTTTATTTAGTTGGTATGATTATACATTTGGAAAACCATCTGATGATCTATACGATATATGGCTTGATTACTCATACTGCAAATGGCCAAATAATTTAGAAGAATCAGAAATTACAAATTTCTTTCATTCATTAAATGTTGAGTCTTTAGACATAAAAAACAGGTCAATTATTTCATTCTCTCATTTCCTGCCGCGAATTGATCTTATGCCATCTATTATCCCGCAAAGCAAAAGAATAATTTACCCTACTCTGGGAAGCCTGATGCTTGAAGAGCAGATCCGAAGACTTGGTTCAGATATTCATATATATGGACATAGTCATGTCAATATGCACATTTCTAAAGAGAAAATTCTATATATCAATAATGCATTTGGATATCCAAGTGAAACAA
>JAXHTB010000210.1:0-6680 GCA_034190185.1 Spirochaetota bacterium
CAAAATAAATCTTTTTAATAAATGGCGTTACTGCAAAAAGGCGGTTTTCGATATGTCGATGCTGATTAGAATAGATTTCAGGCGATTATTATCGATTATGGAAAGCAATATTCCATTGAAAGTAGTTTTTGCAGTCGCGCCATAAATTGAAAAGTAAATTACTTATACTTTTCTGGTCTCAAATCCGGCAATTCCAGCCAATCTGTTATAGGTAGTATCTTGCCTCCCTTAATTTTTGCAATATATCCTTTATTTGGCGCACGCCTTTTTTCATCAAAAGTAAAATAGGATAAACCGAGTGGTGAATAATTATTCAATTTTTCTACCTGTTCTTTCAATGCCTCACCATCAAGATTTTCCCAGCCTACCGCATCTACTGCTCTTGAAATAACCTCTCTAATATTTAAAACATTGGAAAAAGCAAGTTGATATACAATAGTCCTTTCTTGAGGTCTTCTCTTTTTCTTCTTAAACCATTTAGAAAGCAATTTAATCCCTGGATTCTTCAAATCATCCCAACTTGCATAGCTAAAGCAAAGCGTCATATCTTCCATTAACTTGCCTCCAATCATAATAGTTGACCAATCGATGGCAGTATGTCCAGCTAAATTGATTTTATATTTCATATCATGAGCGCTTTTTGCAATCATTGCAGGACCAGCAGATGTTGAATTTGTATAAATGTAATCCGGATTTTGCTTTTTTATCCTGACAAGCTGAGTAGAAACATCCATATCCCTAACGCCGAATAGCTCCTTTGCTACAATATCAACCTTTTTTGACTTTGCATAGTCATAAACCTCATCCATTAGGATAGCCCTTCCAAAGGTCGAGTCCCAGGTCAGAATAGCAACTCTAGGATTCCTTCCCATCTTCTTCCAGTCCCAATTATTTACAAGCCAATTAAGAAATCCTCCAAACATATCCTGATAAAGCGGATATAATCCAAATGTATTTAAAGCAGGATATAGTGCAGGCGTGCCAGGAACACAGAAAGCCACCATATTATCCTCAGCTACCCTTTCGCGAAGCGCTTCTCCCTCTGCTGTTACAGAAATGAAAATTGTTAACGGTTTAGGTTTCATCTCTCTAAAATCGTTATAAAATGAAATTGCAGTGTCAACCTTGCCGCCACAATCCCTGACTACAGCTTCAACAGGCACACCCTTAATACCTCCCTGTTCATTAACATACTCACATGCATCTGAAAATCCACTATAAGCCGGAGCAGTAATTGGAGCATAGGGGCCACTGATGTCAATTATACATGGTAATTTAATGACCTTCAGTTTTTCCTTTTTAGCCTTACATCCATAAAATAAAGATGAAATTAACACTAGCAATAATGGAAATACAACTAATAATCTTAAAGATTTTTTTAATACTGCCATCTTAAACCTCCAAAGATATAATTTTAATATAAATTTGTAATAATTATTATTTTATATTCATCACATAGTGATCATCCTTACAGATAAGTTTGGAGCAATTTGTAATTAAATTAAATTTTTTGTAAAAATTTTAAATAACTACAAAAAGAGACTTAATAATAATAATTTCTATTTAAACTTTGGATTTCTTAAATCGGGCAATTCCCTCCAATCTGTAATAGGGATAATCTTGCCATTGATAACTCTGGCAATATAACCCTTACTTGGGCTGCGTCTAGTATCATCAAATGAAAAATATGTAATACCATTACCAGGAGAAAAATCCTTTAATTTCATCATCTGTTCCTTAATAGCTTTGCCATCTAAATTTTCCCACCCAGCCTTATTAACAACCTTTGAAATCACTTCACGCATAGTTAAAACATGTGCCCATGCAAGATGATATACTAGGGTTCTCTCTTGAGGTCTTCTCTTTTTTTCCTTAAACCATTTTGTTAAAAGTTTAGTTCCCGGATTCTTTAGGTCATCCCAGCTGGCATAAGAAAAGCATATAACAGAGCCATCCATAATTTTGCCACCGATCATAAGAGCAGACCAGTCAAAGGTAGTGTTTGATGCAAGTTTAATTTTATACTTTAGATCCTTAGCACTTTTTGCAATAGCCGCTGCTCCAGTTACTGCCACATTTGTAAATATCCAATCAGGTTTTTTTTCTCTGACCCTGACCAGTTGGGTGGAGACATCCATATCCCTAACACCAAAAACCTCCTTGGCTACTATATCGACCTTCTTTTTCTTTGCATAGGCATCGACCTCATCTGTGAAGATAGACCTTCCATAGGTAGTATCCCATGTCATGATAGCTAATCTCGGATTCCTTCCCTTTTTTTTCCAGTCCCAAGTATCAACAAGCCAGTCAAGAAATCCTCCAAACATGTCCTGATACATCGGATATAGTCCAAATGTGTTAGATGGAGGATATAGGGCAGGTGTTCCTGGCACACACATAGCAATCATATCATCCTCTACAATTCTTTCCCTAAGAGCTGCACCTTCAGCAGATACACTGATAAAAATTGCCAGGGGTTTAGGCTCCATCTCTCTAAAATCGGTATAATATGAAATGGCAGTGTCTACCTTGCCGCTGCAATCCCTGACAACAGCTTCAACCGGTACACCCTCTATACCACCCTGCTCATTCACATATTCACATGCATCTAGAAAACCGCTATATGCAGGAGCTGTAATTGGAGCATAAGGTCCGCTAATATCAACAATACATGGCAATTTAATAATCTTCAGTTTCTCTCTCTTACCCTTACATCCATAAAAAAAAGAAATAGTTATTATCAATAAAAAAGAACATACTGAAAATAAAAACAATAATCTTCTAAGATTCTTCATCAACTAATCCTCCTAATAGATATGAAATAAAATTATCTCTTTAAGAAACCTAAAGGTTATATATAATTTACTACCAATACTTTATGGTTATTAGAACAGGCAACTTTCATAAACCGTTAATTAGGAGTCATCTTCTCATTTTTTGGGCAATAAGAGCTTTGTCCTGGGAGTGTCTTTTCTTTTTAAAAATCATAATGTAATAAATTATCTCATTCCCACATAACAATTGTTAAGACAGCCACCTCTTCCTTCTCCTGTAATGCTTAACATCTCTATAGCTCTTTCTTCCACCAACTTCAGAAAGACCAAGATAAAATTCCTTAATGTCCTCATTATCTTTTAATTTATCAGCAGGCCCATCCAGAACGATCCTACCGTTTTCCATTACATATCCATAGTTGGCTATATCTAATGCGGCAACTGCATTCTGTTCCACCAAAAGGATAGATGTCTTTTCCTCCTCATTTATTCTCTTGATTATTTTAAAAATCTCTAAAACCAACATGGGGCTCAAACCAAGAGAAGGTTCATCGAGCAGCATAATCTTAGGATGGGATATCAGCGCTCGTCCTATCAGCAGCATCTGCTGTTCTCCACCTGAGAGCAGGCCACTTATTCGATTACGCAATGTCTTCAGTCTGGGGAAATAATTATAAACCATATCTAAATCTTTCTTCAAATTTTTGCCTCTTCCGCTTGCATAAAAACCTACTTTTAATTCTTCCTCCACTGTAAAATGCTCTAATGTCCTCCTTCCCTCCATTACCTGGATAATACCCATTCGGGCAGTCCTTTCAGTGTCAATTTTATCAATCCGTGTTTCATCAAACTCAATACTTCCCTCTGTTACTTCACCCAATTCAGTATAAAGGAGACCTGATATAGCCTTGAGTGTCGTGGTTTTTCCTGCGCCATTAGCCCCCATAAGAGCAACAATAGAACCATCATTCACTTTAAGTGACACACCCTTCAATACTAGAATAACATTGCTGTAAATTACCTCAATATTATTTAATAATAACATAAGTCCCCCAAATTATATCATTCTAATACGAAAAGGGCCAGAGGCGATAGGATGACTTAAATAATTCCCATCTATGCGCTAGACCTCTCGGTTCAAAAATCAACAGAAGTAGCATTACTAAACCAAAAATAAATGGGCCAAGAGCTGCAGAAGCCGAAGTAGCTAAAGCAGCAGGCACTACCTGTCCTATCATCGGTCCTAATATCTTAACGATAATGTCAAGAATTCGTATAAAACACACTCCAAAAACTGATCCGGGAATACTGCCCATACCACCTATAATTACCATTCCAAGATACCATATAGACTCACCCATTGTAAAATGATCAACATTTATCGCACGCATCCAGTATGCCCACAGGCTACCCGCAATACCAGCATAAAAGGAGCATATAAAAAAGGCTAAAAGCTTATAGCGAAAAAGATTGATTCCCATTGCCTCAGCAGCAAGGTCATTATCTCTAATGGCAGTAAAAGCGCGCCCTACCCTTGTTCTTACCAAACTCCTAACTAGGAATGTTACAATAGCAGTAACTATCATAATAATATAAAAAATACGCTGAGGATTATAAAACCTAAAGTCTCCTATCATTGGTGCAGGAACTACCATAGTATCGGTCCCTCCTGTGATATCAGGACGTATATTGATAATAAGCCAGGGAATAATGAATTGAGCTGCAAGCGTTGCCATAGCAAGATAAAAGCCCTTGATCCTTAAAGAGGGAAGTCCAAAAATTATACCAGCAATACCAGAGGTTAAAGCTGAGCAGGGAAGCGCAATCCAGAAAGGGCAATGTAGATGCACCGCAAGAATTCCTGTTGTATAAGCTCCTACTGCCATAAAAGAAGCATGACCTAGAGATATCTGACCAGTATATCCAGTAAGGATATTTAGACCATAAACCGAAACAACTGAGATACCAATCAAATTTAAAAGAGTAATAAATCGTCCATTAGCATAAAGTGGTAATGTAAAAAGAAATATTAAAAAAATAATTAAAAGCCACCATTGCTGAGATGTACGAATTATAGCCATATCCTTAGCATAGGTTTCATCATAGATACCACACGGACGGTACATAAAATTATATCCTCTCTATTCTTTTTAATCCGAACAAACCTTCAGGTTTGAAAATTAATACTATAAGCAGGACAATATAGGGTGTTATTTCGGCTACTACAGGATCGATAAGACCTCCTGCGAGATTCTCTAATATTCCAACCAATAATCCTCCAATTATTGCCCCAGGGATAGATTCTAATCCTCCAAATATAACAGCAGGAAAGGCCTTAAATGCCACTAAAGGTGTTGAGCCGACTCCAAGTCCAAGCCTGCTTCCCAGTAGTATCCCAGCCATTCCTGCAATCATAGCAGCTATTCCCCATGTTGTGCCAAAGATAAACTTAACGTTTATTCCTGTAGATTGGGCTATCTGATGACTTTCTGCTGTAGCCCTCATAAAAAGCCCCATTTTTGATTTTTGAAAAAATATTAACAGAAGCAGAAAAACGATAATGAATATAAGGAATGCCCATAAAAGTTCATGAGAAAATGTTATTGGTCCAACAGATACTGGGGATCCTGGAAGGATCTTATGTGGGAATGCAATTGTAGACGCTCCCCAAAAAAACAACATAATACCTCTAAGCAGCAAAGAAAGAGCAAGAGTAGCCATGATCGATGCGAGTATAGGCTGTCCAATAAGGGGACGAAGAGTTAGTCGTTCTATAAGGAATCCTAATCCAATAGCAATGACTAATGCAAGAGGAAAACTTAACCAAACAGGAAGGTTAAGCCATGCAACAAGTGACAAGCACGCAAATCCGCCAATCAGCACCAACTCTCCAACAGCAAAATTAAATACCTGTGTAGATTTATATATCAGCACTATTCCAAGGGCTAATAGGGCATATACACCCCCTACCATAAAACCGTTAGCCAAAAACTGAAAAAATTGAAGCATCCTTTCCCTCTCTTTAAAGTGTTGTAATCTGTATTGTGTTACTCATAACACCTTTTCTGCCATCTTGATATGTTACGGAAGTTTCAATTATAAACTCACTTTTACCTCCATACAGCGCATCGATCAGGTCCTGATAGCGCTCTTCAAGAAAAGCCCTTCGCAACTTTCTAGATCTTGTTAACTCTGCTTCATCAGGATCGAACTCCTTATGAAGGTTAATGAATTTTTTAACTCTTGCCCATTCAGGCAGAGCCTTATTAACATTCTTTATTTCACCAGCAATCAGTTTTATAACCTCTGGTTTTTGAGAAAGATCTGTATAGGTTGTATAAGGAATACGCCTTGCCTCTGCCCAACGACCGACATTATCAATATCTATATTTGCTAATAAACCTACATAGTCATTACTTTTATCACCGACAGCTATAACATCCTTCACATAAGGACTAAACCTTAGTCTTACCTCTGTATACTGTGGGGAGAACTTCTGACCTGTAGAAAGTTTTCTTAAGTCTTCCATACGATCAATAATTATTAGATGATTGTCCTCATCTATATGGCCAAAATCACCTGTTCGATACCATCCATCTATCATCTTCTCTAGGTAAGCATCATGATCCTTAAAGTAATCAACATACATTCCATCATTTTTTATTAAAATCTCTCCCTCTTCAGTCAATTTCACTTCAGCTCCTGGCAGTGGAACACCCGAACTTTCTGGCTTAATATCCCCCTCCCTGTGAGCCGTTACCAATCCTGTTTCTGAGCTTCCATAAAGCTGTTTAACATTAACTCCAATAGACTGAAAGAACCTAATTATTTCAGGGCTAATAGCAGAACCGGCTGTATAAGCGACTCTAACTCTGGAGAGTCCCAGTTTATCCCTTAAAGGCCAGG
>JAXHTB010000211.1:0-6673 GCA_034190185.1 Spirochaetota bacterium
CCAACCGGTATTGGATATGCAAGAAACATGATAAATGTTCTTTCCGGAGATGTTATTATAGCAATTGGCGGAAAATCAGGGACCCTTTCAGAGCTGGCATATGCATGGCAGTTCGGAAAGCCTATAATACTCAGCAAGTTTGCACATGGGTGGAGCGAAAATCTTTCAACAATGCCGATAGATGACAGAAGAGAAGGAATTATATATATTGCAGAAAGTTTAGACGATATATTTAACCACCTTAATACAATTTTGAGTTAAATATCAATTGAAGCAACCCTAAATATTAACCATTGAATGAAGTTTCAATGTTCTTGAATAACAGATTAGCATAGTAATCAAGCTCTTCAGGTTTAGAAATCTTTAACTCTCCATTGATCTGTTGACCAATGTTATTTTTTTCAATGAATTCAATCCCAGTCTTTAATATCTGTTTAGCTTTATATCTACTTTCTAGTTTGTACTCCCTTAAAAATTCCTTTATATACTGTTTTGCAGATTCCATTTCTAGTATATTATTGTTTTCTTTAATAATTTTACACAATATATAATGTGGGAAAATATTAGAATCCGATCTCCATCTATCATAAATGGTATCGCTTAGCTGAGTAAGTGCTTTAGTCGTGTTTGAAAAATCAGAAGCAAAAATTGGATCAGAGAAATTAATTGTTACTCTGTTATCCAGAATATTTTTTAAGGGTGGTAATAAGGTAGAGCTTTCATCCTCAATTTCAGATGGCTTTCTGTAATAAGAAACCTCAGTTGGAATTAATGCAATCTCTTCATTATTTTTATATAGGGACCTCATTATCATAGAAAGAAATTCTTTATTTATATTACCAATTCTCCCATCTCTTGAAATTTCCAATTCCGGGAAAAATAATATCTGTACTCCGTGCTCAATAAGAGTTGATAGATAAGTTTCAATTACATCCCTGTAAACAGGATTTGAAAACTTATCAGAATCTATAATATATCCACCTGTCAGCCTGAACAGAAATCTTTTAAGTCTGCTATTGACAATCTTACTATCGATAAAAAACCTTGGCACATGAAGTCCATATTTATCAATAGCAAAGCTAATAAAAACAAAATCGAAATAACTTCTATATGTTGACATATAGACCATATTGGTTCTGTCTTTTATATTTCTAATGTTTTCAAGATAACCTGAAATCTTAATATTTGTTTCCAACAATTTCTTACCATGATATTTCCTAAAAATAACATTTTTAAGGTTAATAAGTTTCATATACTTTACGAATATTTTAAAAGTAAAGAAATTGAAAATATCACTAAACTCATTTACATAGAATTTACATATTATTGGTAACTTCTTTTTATAGTTGTTAGCATCCAGTTGCTTAAATAACTTGTATTCTTTTTCCAACCTCTTAGAAGAGAATTTACCTTTATCGTTTTCTTTTTCCACCCGATCAAGATAGGATTTTCTATACTCAAATAAAGCCTTCCTATAATCTGAATCATTAACAAATTTCTCACTTGATTTTTTTATAATTAGTTTCTTAAAAATTGTGCCTCTTGTTTTTTCCATCCCTATTTTTCTTTCAAAAACCTGAATTTTGGTATTTTCACATATCTCATCAAATTTTTGTGGATTTTTTACAGTCTCAATAAGGAGTTCCGGATTCATTTTATTTAGTAAGACCTCATAAAGCGCTTTGTAAACGGGAATTGATATATTTGATTTTTCAGCCAGCTCAATGATCGGTTCAATAGCATAGGCGCCCTCTGCAAGATAGTTAAACTTTTCACTCATCTTTTCAATAATATGTTCAGGACGAAACTGCATTACAATTTTACTGTAGATGTTTACAGATTTTCCTGTGCTCATTATCTGTTTAGCAATATCCTGTCCAAATCTTCTATTTCTGCTCAGATCACTAAGTGATGTAGTTACAAGATCACCTAATCCTGATATATCTATAAGGGTTTCCTCTCTTGCATTTAAGACCTTTCCAATCCTAAGCATCTCCTTCATGGCTTCAGATATTAAAGCGCCAGAGAGATTATCACCACAATGGGGCAGAATGCTTATTATACCGAGAGCAATAGCAGCAGGATTTTTAAGCGCGCCACCAAGTTCCACTCCTTTTATATCATCAGTTTCCCTGCATTCAAGGTAGTCGCATGAAAGAAGTTTTGCAAACATCTTTCTTGAGTTGCTGTCGCTGCCACCAAGATTTAGGCATGTATGATATTCCTTACTAAGCTCTTCTGCATGGCTTGGGCCAATTATTGCCACTAATCTTCCTTCTAAAGATGGGATCGCCTTTACAATTGCATCAGATATTGTAATAATTTCATTATTAACCTTGCACAAACCTTTGGAAAGACATCCAAAGTAAGAATCCTTTGGTATATATTTAGCAATCTTTATACATGTTTCATACACTGCTTTTGAAGGAGTTGCCAGAATTATAACAGATGAATCAACAACAGAATCGTAGAGACTGTTTGTTGCAATAATATTTGAAGGAAGTTTTATGTCAGGAAGATACCGATCATTTTCATTTGATAAATTTATGGTTTTAACAAGTATTTTTTCCCTAGCCCATAGCTTTATAACTAGCTCTGGATTGTTTTCTGCTATTACCTTAGCAATAGTTGTTCCCCACGATCCAGCGCCTATTACTGATACATTATTTTTCATTTTAGTATTATCCATAGCACATACAAAAGATCAATATTTATTATAATCTAAAATAAATAATTATTATAAGACTTACTGCAATATGATAACACAAGATAAATGCCTATGATTGTAAAAGATTCAAGTGAAAAGTCAGTTATTTTAAAAAAATTTCCTAGACAATCCAACTAAACTCTTCTTTTTTATTCTCCCCACCTGAACCTTAAAATCGCAATATCCTTCAGATATCCTATAAAATATTTATTTAATGAGTATTCTAAAAAAGGTAAGAATTTACTGTATATTTACATATATTCAAGATAATCCTTTAACTTTCTCGCCCTGGTGGGATGTCTTAATCTTCTTAATGCCTTGGCTTCAATTTGTCTTATTCTTTCCCTTGTTACCTTGAATACATAACCGACCTCTTCAAGCGTATGAGAATATCCGTCATCCAATCCAAATCTCATTCTTAAAACCTTCTGTTCTCTTGCAGGAAGAGTATTTAAAACGGAATCGATCTGTTCTGATAATAATCTGAAGGCTGCAGCATTTGCTGGTGAATCGACCTCTTTGTCCTCAATAAAATCACCAAGCAATGAATCTTCTTCTTCCCCGACAGGAGTTTCCAAGGATATCGGTTCTCTTGCAATATTCTTTACTCCCTTCACCTTATTTAAAACCCATCCAAGTCGGTCTGCAAGTTCTTCAGTTGTTGGTTCTCGTCCATATTCCTGCTGAAACAATCTTGTCTCTCTCATTACCTTATTGATCTGTTCAATCATATGCACAGGAACACGAATAGTTCTTGCCTGGTCCGAAATCGCCCTCGTAATAGCTTGCCTTATCCACCATGTAGCATAGGTTGAAAATTTATACCCCTTTCTATATTCAAATTTATCAACAGCCTTTATAAGACCTATGTTCCCCTCTTGTACAAGATCAAAAAAGTGCATTCCACGATTAGCGTACTTTTTAGCAATGGAAACAACCAATCTTAGGTTAGCTTTAATAAGACCTTTCTTTGCAATAGAGATTTTTCTCTGTCCAAGATCGATCTGTTTACCCCATTCAATTATTTTTTCAGGGGAAGAACCAGCATCCTGTTCCATTCTTCTGAGCTTTCTTTCATTATTTCGAATATCTTTAATCAAGAGTTGGAGTTCTTCTTTATCCTTTAAATGAAGCCCTTTAAGTATCTCTTTAACCGATTCTCCTTTTTCTACCTTCCTAACTAGCTGTTTAATCTCTTTAATATTTTTACCATACTTGCTTTGAATATCCTGGAAAAAGCTGTATGTGTAGTTAACCCTGGAAACCATTGACTTTATTTTATTAGCCAATCTTGTTATTTCATTCTCATTTATTCCCATCTCCCATACAGCATTACGGCTAGCTTCTAACAACTTATTAATCTTATCAGAATATTCATTAGACTTCTTTGGGTCGTTCTCGACTTTTTTATTTTTTGCTTCTAATTGCATTATTTTTTTGTCAGAAGTTAAAATAATATTCATCTTTTCATTATATCTTTGCTCAAGTTCCTTCATATCTACAGAGGAAAAGTAGTAAAGCTTATTAACCTTCATTATATCTGTTAATTTTATCTTTCCACTAGTGACTTTAGGATAATTTTTTATCAGCTCATTTATAAGTAATGTGGAATTTAAAACTGCATTCTCAATTAGTATTTCTCCTTCTTCAATTTTTTTTGCAAGATCAACTTCTTCGTCTCCTGAAAGAAGTGACACTTTTCCGATCTCTTTTAAATAAAGACGAATAGGATCATCAATTGAAGAACTTTCTTTTCCAGGTGTGGTGGCTGCCTTTTTCGATGTTGCTGTTTTGGGTTTCTTGGGTATATTAAACGATTTTCTTGTAGTTTCCTCAACAACCTCAATCCCTAATTGATTTAACAAAATAAAAATATCATCAATTTTATCCGAATTCAGTAATTTGTCTGGTAGAATGTCATTTATTTCATCATAGGTTATCTCAGAGTTAGATTTCCCAATCTGGATTAACTTTTTAACCTCAGAAATCTTTTCTAAAACTAATTCTTCTTCTTTCATAATACTCCTTATTTGAATATTGGAATGATTTTAAACTACAAATAGTATTGTTGTTAAACCGTCTTATTATAATTATAGGACTGCAATTTCTCTTTTTCTCTTCTAAGTACCTCAATCTCAGCTAAATAGTCATTAGGTTCACAATTCCTATTTGAAACAGGTTTGTTAATTTCATTTATATACTGAGAAATTTTTTGTTCGATCTGATATAATTTTAAATTGATATAGATCTCTGAATAGGCGATATCTGGATTTTCAATAAAAAAATTGACAAAGAGGTTTTTTTCTAGAAATTCTTTTTCTTCTCCTTGATAGAAAAAGTCAAATATTTCATCTATGGTGATATTATCATTATTTGAAAATTTCTCAACTAATTTTTTGAAAATATTTTTAGATATTGTATCGTAAAATTCCTCCTCAGAAAAATCAAGTATTGCTTTTTCTATTAACTGAGGATAAAAACATAATAATCGGATCAAATCTCTATGGCTTCTTGTAATAAAGTCAATTTTATTATTATTTGGATCAATAATTTCTGATTTTGTTTCAAATTTATTCTTATTACTTATAAATTTATTATAATCATCTCTTATTAAACTTTCTTCAATATTTAAAATTGAGCTAGCCTTTTTTAAATAGAAGTTCTTCTCGGTATCATATTTTACATTTTTTATAATGTTGAAAACACTAAAAAGAACATCCAATCTATCTTTTTTTTCATAATCGGCAGCAGCTAATCGAATCTTAAAGTCAATTGGTTCAATTGCAGAATCTACTATAGCCATAAATTCCCTTTTTCCTTTCTTTGTTATATAATCAAAAGGGTCTTCTTCAGGGAGAATAGCTATCTTTACTTCAACATTGACCTCTTCTAAAGTCTCTAGTGATCGTAATGCAGCTTTAAGACCTGCAGAATCAGCGTCAAAGAGTAAAATGATTTCACTGCAGAACCTGGATAATAACCTAATTTGGTTAATCGTTAAAGCTGTTCCCAAAGGTGCAACTATATTTTTTACTCCATGTTGATGGCATCCTATAACATCTAAGTATCCTTCTACTATTATTGCTCTCTTAACCTCAGAGATATATTTTTTTGCAATATTCAGACCATAAAGATGATCTCTTTTTTTAAATAATAAAGATTCAGGAGAATTCAGATATTTAGGCTCTCCAGCTCCGATTATCCTTCCACCAAAGGCAACTATATCATTCCTATGATCTTGAATTGGAAAAATTATTCTGTTTCTAAACCTGTCAAATATTTTTTTTGTTCCTGTTTTACTAGACTCTCCCAGTAATCCAATCTCAGAAGGGACTGAAAGGGGAATATTCTTATTATTAAAGTGATTTTTTAGTAAATCCCATGAATCTGGAGAATAACCCAAGCAAAATTCTAAAATACTATTTTTATTTATTCCTCTTTTTAATAAATATTCTAAACCGCGCTTGCCCCTTTCAGATTTAATTGTATCATGGTAAAAATCCATAGCTATACGGTTTATCTCTTTACATTTGTTGAGCTTACTTTCATTCTTTGCAGATGGTTCATCTTTGATCTCAATGCCGACTAGATTGCCAACAAATTTAACACTTTCAACATAATTTAATCCTTCAGTCTTTGATATAAACGAAAAGACATTACCGCCAGTTTGACATCCGAAACAATAAAATATCTGTTTTTCAGGCGATACTGTAAAAGAAGGTGTTTTTTCTTTATGGAATGGACAAAGGGCAATATAGTTATTCCCTCTCTTCTTTATGGAAGGGACATATTTCTTGACGATTTCCTCAATGTGAGCTCTATCCCTAATGAGATCTATTGTGTTCTTCGGAATTATAATAAGACCTCCTTAAATGGTAATCGATTCAAAAGTATGTATGATTTTTGTATTATATATTACAAAGATTTTATTGTGGCTAATAAACTGTTAAAATATTTAACGATTCG
>JAXHTB010000212.1:0-6665 GCA_034190185.1 Spirochaetota bacterium
TTATAAAGTTCATAAATAATTCGTTTTTATATTTTTTTGTTAAAATAATTGAAAATACTTGACAAATATATATATATGGCATAAATTACACTAAATAATAAAGGGAAAATAATCAAAATGAAAAAAAGCCATATCTGCAAGAACTACTTTTATTTTTGGTTTTTCTATTATAGAAGCTGTCCATAGCTTTTGCAGATAATCTATTATATATAGCAAAGGTCGTGGACTAAAAGTCGGCGGCCTTTTTTTATTTTATTTAAGAGCAAAAAAGTCGCCAAATCCGGGCGGCTTTTTTTTGAGATAATGGAGGAGAATAATGATACTCTTGGTTAATCCGGGAAATGGAAATGAATTAAACAAAACTGTACAAAACTTCGAATCTAAAGGTTACAAGTCCTTCATGCTACAGACAAGCAAAGGAAATGTTTGCACAGTACTTGATGTGAATGAGAAAGATTATAATAATATTCAATCCAGATGGAACAGGGCAGATTCAATTTCATTTCTTAAACCTTCTGTACCATACATTCTAACAAGTAGATCGATAAAAGATACACAAACAATTATACATCTTAAGAATAATACAGTTGTTGGAGGAAATAGGCTTGTCATAATCGGTGGTCCCTGCTCAATTGAATCTGAAGATCAGATAATGAAGACTGCTGAATCAGTTAAATCAGCAGGGGCACATATTTTAAGAGGAGGTGCATATAAACCTAGATCCTCACCATACGCCTTCCAAGGTATGAAGGAAGAAGGATTGAAACTCCTGAGAAATGCTGGAGATATCTATAATATGCCTGTGATAACAGAGGTGCTTGAGGTCGATGATATACCAATTATATCTGAATATGCTGATATTTTACAGGTAGGAGCAAGGAACTGCCATAACTTTTCCCTCCTAAAAAAACTTGGCAAGACAAACAAGCCTGTTCTTCTAAAAAGAGGGATGATGACAACTATTGAGGAATTTCTGCTTTCTGCTGAGTATATTCTTTCAGAAGGGAATATGAATGTTATTCTATGTGAAAGAGGCATAAGAACATTTGAGACAGAAACAAGAAATACTCTGGACATATCTGCTGTGCCGATACTAAAAGAGAAAACTCATCTGCCTATTATTGTTGATCCTTCTCACGCAGCAGGATCATGGAAGCTCATTGAACCTCTGTCTATGGCTGCAGTTGCCGCAGGCGCAGACGGATTGATGATAGAAGTACATAATAATCCTGAATCTGCCCTTTGCGATGGAGGTCAATCCTTGAAACCTGATCGTTTTATAAAACTTATGAAAAATCTAAAATCTATTTCCAAGGCTGTTTCCAGGGATTTTGGCTAGATTTTAGCTTCAAATTAGTTTAAAATCATTTTATTATTGCTTATGGATATCGAATAATCTTATTATGATCATAATAAAAGCATCTACTTTTATTAATTCAGGAAAATCTGTTACTTATAGATCTATTTTCAAGATTATCAATTGCAATCTTTGCAGCACCAAGAGCAGGTAATCTATATCCATTTTTTGATATCGTGTATTTAATATTTTCTTTTAGTCCAGGCAAGGCTCTGTCATTCACAACATCCTTTACAACAGGCAGAATAAGCTTATGAGCTCTGGAAAGACCACCCCCAAGAATAACAGCTTCAGGATTAAATATATTAACAATATTTGCTATTCCAATTCCAAGAAATGTTGACACTTGATGAAATACTCTTTGCGCAAGCAAATCGCCTTTTATCGCCTCTTCATAAACCAATTTGGAACTTAGTTTCTCCTTATTAATGCGATAATGAATCGATGAAGAAATGTGCTTATCCTTTCTTAATTCTATCTTAGTAAATCTAACAACCGCAGATGCAGAGGCGTACATTTCTAAACACCCCCTGTTCCCGCATGAACATTTTGGCCCTTTATAGTTGATGGTTGTATGGCATAATTCCATAGCATTTCCTGATCTGCCAGTATATAATTCATTATTGATAACAATACCGCCACCAATGCCGGTTCCAAGTGTCAACATGATCCAATTGCGGAATTTGTTTCCATTGCCTTTCCACCATTCTCCTACTGTTGCAGCAGTAGCATCGTTTTCAAGGTAGACTTTGATGCCTGTCCTTTTCTCTATCACTGCTGTAAGAGGATAACCTCTCCATGCAGGAATATTCGGGCTTATGATAACAATCCCACTTTTTTTATCAATAGAGCCAGCTGAGCCAATTCCAATAGCTTTGATATTACTTATCGATGTGGAATGAGAAATCGCAAGATTTTCTATAAGTTCAATAATGCTGTTAATTATTTCATCTGATTTTTTTTTTGTTGGGATTTTTCTAAATTTTAGGATGTTGCCGGATCTATTCGTTAAAACACCTTTAATATTTGTTCCACCGATATCTAATCCTATATACATGATTTTCACTTTTTTATTTTATTTTATAATCCTGTAAAATCAAGTGTTGCAAAATAATCTTCAATTGTTTCAGCTCTTCTGATCTGTTTTATTTTCCCATCAGGTTTCATCATGAGTTCCCTGGATCGTAATTTTCCATTATAGTTAAAACCCATTGCATGACCATGTGCTCCTGTATCGTGAAATACAATAATATCTCCGATATCGAGTTTTGGTAGTTTTCTATCAATAGCAAATTTATCATTATTCTCGCAAAGGGAACCTGTAAGATCGCAGGTATATTCTAAGGGAAGATTCTCTTTTCCTAAAACAGTAATATGATGATAAGCTCCGTAAATAGCTGGTCTCATGAGATTAGCCATACATGCATCAAGTCCAACATAGTTTTTATAGGTTTCCTTTATATGAAGAACTTTTGAGATAAGATAACCATAAGGGCCTGTGATGATTCGACCATTCTCCATAAGTATTTTTAAAGGGTGAAGGAAGGTGTTTTTTATCTTTTTATCATACAATTTTTTAATTTCTTCTGAAATACTGGTTATATCCAGTGCCTCTTCTTCAGGTTTATATGGAATACCAAATCCCCCCCCTATATTTATAAATTCAAAGTTTATATCCAATGATCGTGAAATATCGACAACAAGATCAATTAGCATATTTGTTGTTTCTATAAGGTAATCCTGATTAAGCTCGTTTGATGCCATCATTGTATGCAAACCGTATCTTTTTATACCTTTTTCTTTTGCAATTCTATATCCCTCAATAAGCTGTTCCTTGGTAATTCCATATTTCGATTCCTCTGGATTGCCAATAATAACATTTCCTTTTCTTAATGGACCTGGATTGTAGCGAAAACAGATCAGTTGAGGTAATTGGCAACATTCTTCAATAACAAAAAGATGGTTTAAATCATCAAAATTTATTATCGCTCCAAGTTCAATAGCCTTTTTAAACTCTATTTCAGGTGTATCATTTGATGAGAACATAATATCTTCCCCGGTATAACCTACCTTTTCTGCAAGTATTAACTCAGGTAAAGAGCTGCAATCAGCTCCAAGACCTTCATCCTTCATTATTTTCAATATAGAAGGATTTGGATTTGCTTTAACAGCATAATACTCTTTAAAACCGTTGACCCATGAGAAGGCTGATATTAACTTATTAATATTTTCTCTTATTCCTCTTTCATAATATAAATGAAATGGGGTAGGGTATTCCTTAATTATATTATCAATTACCGATTTTGTGAATGGTAAAATCTTCTGGGACATTGTAAACCTCATACTGATGTAAACATAATAATTGTAGTATTAAAAATCTTGATATAGATAGAGGATTTGTCAATAATATTTAATTATGAAAAAGGGAGAATTATTATTCTATCAATTTGATCATAATGTTCTTTACTAAGAGATATTGGATTAAAGAATCGATTCTTAATAGTCTTTTGGCAGGAGGGTGTATAATAATTAAAAGATAGAATAGTAAATTTAATGGTATAATATGAAAAAAAATTTAAACTGAAGACAATAAGTTGGATTATAGTAATAGATTCAAGTATTTAGAGGATTTGATAACTATAGATTTTATAAATTTCCGATGTAAGGTCAATAATTTGTATAATTAATAATAATGCCCAAGGCCGGAATTGAACCGGCACGGATAAGATATCCGAGGGATTTTAAGTCCCTTGTGTCTACCAATTCCACCACTTGGGCTATTAGGCGTCGAGCGGATTCGAACCGCTGAATAAAGGTTTTGCAGACCTCTCCCTTAGCCACTTGGGTACGACGCCATAAATCATTTAAATTGAATTTAATATTAAATAGATGATTTATTTTTCTTTGTCAACTGAAAAATTAGATATAATTTAAATTTCTATATAATTAGCATCTGCCCATAATTTTTCCAATTGATAGTATTCTCTCATTTCCTGTGTAAAAATGTGTATTACTATCTCATTAAAATCAAGGACGATCCACCCAGAATTAAGTTTTGATTTGTTCCTTTCCTTAATCCCTTTCATTTTTAAAAATTTAAGCAATTCTTTTGCAAGTGATCTGCAATGCAGAAATGAATTGCCTGTTGAAATTACAAAATAGTCAAGGTAGCTATTAATATCAATTAGATCCAATATAAGAACATCTTGTGCTTTCTTTTCAAGCAATATTTTTGCACAATCCTTTGTAATATCTACTATTCTTTTTTCCCGCAAATATCCTCCTTTATTAAATGGTATTATTATGGAATAAGCCCTCTATGGCTCATTTTGTCGATTGTTGAATATTTCGATACATTAAATAAAATCTTTCCCAATAATGACCAAAACGTTATTTAACTGAATACTATCGATAATATGATATATCCTATCAACACCAAGTAATTCTGAAACCTTTGTATAAGCGCAAACATCACTTTTTCTATTAATAATTATTGTATGATCCATTAAGGGATAGGGAGATGTTCCAAATTCAACAACATTTATTCCTTCTTTAACAAGCATATTTCTCATCTTTCTCGCTAAACCAGAAACTCCAGTGCCGTTTAGAATTTTAATTTTGACTATAGTATTATCATCTTTATTATAAATTATCTTCTTAAAAAAAGTGTTTTCATATATTTTATATGCTATTTCATCAAAGTAATAAAATTTTTTGTCATTATAGCGTCCAGGTAGTACTGTACAAATGAACTCAGATCCTTTCAGTAATAATTTTGATAAACTCATTATCTCATTTGCATGAAAATTTGTTTTGAAAGTTTCAAATATCTTTGATATCAAGTCTATATCAATATATTCTTTATATTTTTCCTTATTAAAGAAGAGTGTCAGCAATATATCTCTGATCCTGTCATATCTCATATAAATTGATGAGCTATTGTTAGAATTAATGTACTGAATTATCTTTTCACCATCAAAATAGTTTTTCCCGAATCTTACTCCATCAATATTTGTGACTTGATCTAGTACAAATAGGTCTATACCTTCGATAATATCAACTAGCCTTACTATATCAGGTGAGTAGATCTCAATATAAAATGGGATATTTATTTTTAGTTCATGGTTCAAGAAGGACTGGAGCTTCTTAATATCATCCATATCTACCTGATCAATTCTTTGGAATTCTTTTTTACCTTTGTCTAAATTAACCATGAATTCAGGTGGAATTAATGTTAAGCCGATCTTTAAATTAATAGTATTGAGTGTTAAGATTGCATGAAATTTATGTGTGTTTTCATTATAAATATTACTGCCAGCAATGTAAATATTAATCAATCTTTTACTTTCATTGAATTTCTCAATTATATTCCTGTTATGAAGCTTATAAAAAGAATAAAATAGTAAAGACACAGTAATAATTACAAGAATAATGCTAAAGATAATATATATTTTTCTCAATTTTTGTACAGACCTCTATTTCGAATATATTCCTGAATCCTTTCAGGAATCATATATCTTACTGATTTTCCATTCTTAATTCTATCTCTTATGTTAGAAGAGCTTAACTCAATATTTGGATTATTAGCAATCAGGATTTCTTTAGCCATTTTATATTTATCAACATTACTAATATTGTCTCCAGGTCTTTTAATGATTATAAGAGAAGCAATTTTCAAAATTTCTACCGGTTCCTTCCATGTATCAATTTCCAAAAAGGAATCAGAACCAATAATTAAGTAGAGTTTGTCTTCAGGATATATTTCAGATAACTCATGCAATGTGGTAATAGTGTAGGATTCGCTATCTCTATCAATTTCTGCTGTAGATATATCAAAACCGCTGTTTCCTTGAATAGCTATCTCCAGCATTTTTAATCTATCATTTGAGGTTATGCTTCCTATAAGTTTTTTGTGTACAGGACACTTTACCGGAATAAATATAATTTTATCCAAAGAAAAATCTTCTTTTACAATCTCTGCATTTATTAGATGACCGTAATGAATTGGATTAAAAGTTCCTCCAAATATTCCTATCCTCAATTTCGAACCTGACCATTCCCATATATTATATATTTTAAACAGGTTAATCCTTCAATTCCCATAGCTCCACGAGCATGGAGCTTTTGAGTTGATATGCCAACTTCAGCCCCAAGTCCAAATTCTCCACCATCATGGAATCTAGTTGAAGCATTTGCGAAAACAGCAGAGGAATCAACCTCCTTTAAAAATCTCTCACAATTTTCGTAATTTGCTGATACTATAGCTTCAGAATGTCCTGAACCGAATGCAGCTATATGATCGATAGCA
>JAXHTB010000213.1:0-6549 GCA_034190185.1 Spirochaetota bacterium
CAACCATAAAATGGAAGGTGCTATTGATTCTGCTGTTATAATTGCCTTGCGAACATTTTCTTCACTGCTTCCAACAAGACTAGAAAATACTTTTCCCACATCCAGCTTTAATAGAGGAAGTTGCCATAGGGAGCTTATTGCCTTTGAAGTCAATGACTTTCCGCATCCTGGGATTCCAATCAGCAGGATACCTTTCGGTTGAGGAAGGCCAAAATCTCTTGCATCCTTAGTAAATGCCAGGGTTCTTTTTTGCAGCCAGGTTTTTAAGTGTTCCAGACCTCCGACATCTGATATGTTTTCCGATGTTTTATAGAATTCCAAAACTCCGGATTTCCGGATTATCTGTTCCTTTTCAGAAAGAATGATATCGACATCAAATTGACCGCTTTGAACTAAAGATTTTGCAAAAACATTTTCCGCTTCTTCTGATGTTAATCCAAGGGCAGCTTCTAAAATTTTTTCGCGCTTATTTACATTATCAAATATTTCAATACCGGATGGATTTTCAACAGACCTTAAAACACTTTCTACTATAATATTAAGCTCCTCTCTTGATGGAAGATCAAAATCTACGACTACAGCTTCCTTTTCAATCTCAGGTGGAATCTTTAATATTGCGGAAAGCAGAATAATATTTTTAAAACGCATTTTTAAAACCTTATTAAGGTCCCTTAACTTTCTGATCACAACAGGATCATTTAAATATGGATGGAAATCTCTTAAGATAAATATGCCGTTTTCATCTAATTCTTCAATATAATCTAGCGCTTTTAAAGGTTCTCTTAAGTCAGTAATACAATTACCGTCTTCGGTTTCCATCCCTTTTGTTATTGACCAGAAAAATATTTTTTTTGACCTAAGAGATGCTATATTTTTAAGTGTATTTTCAACCCTGTTCTCTTCACTGGATACTAGATATATAATTGGATATCTAGCTCTTATGAGGTACTCAATTTTTTTATTGTTATCAATTTTTTTGTAGTTATTATCATTCATAAAAACTCCATCATAGGCGACTTAATCGATTGTCATGCTATAAATCTCTCTCCCTTAAATTCCCTCAATCTATTCAGGAGAAGATATTGCATATTTGTTCTTACTAAATCTCACATTATCCTGCTTTATTCAAAACACAACTTAGGTTATGCTCACTGCCTATTTATTTTTTAGAGATTAAACATTCATGAAATCTTAATTATAATAACTAGTCAGACTTTTTCTTAAACCATTTCTTTTTCTCTTTAGGAGGTAAATATTTACAGAATCTACATTCATCCCAATCTTCCTTCATTCTCCGTTTACAAACAGGGCACTTTCTCTTGCTAATTCCAATCATTTCACGTCTCTTTCTACGAAAGACAATGAATAAATAAACCAATCCGCCTATTACAAGCAAAGTTATAATAATCAGAATTAGAGCTTTCCAGAAAGAAATTGGCACTTTTGTGGCAATAAAGTTTTTAAAAGACGTTGCTTCCTTGCCTCTATGATTTACCTTGATTTGAAGCTGATGTATTTGGTTATCAGCCTCAATATTATTAATATCAAAATTTAGAATATACCCCTGTTGAATCTGTTTTATAACAGTTGCCATCAAAACAGGAAGATTCCATAAATTACCTGAATAGAGATACCCGCCGCCTGTATGACTGGAAATACCTGCAATCCTATAAAGATTTTGACCCGCCATTATCTTTAAGCCTATGGAATAGACAGCTATATTTTTTTCATCAACAATTTTTAATAATTGATTCTTAGAATATTTGCTGCCTTTTTCTCTTCCATCAGACATTACAACAACAACTTTTCTATCTAATTCAGTATCATCAAATCTTCTAATTACATAGACCAAGGCATCGTAAAGATGAGGATTTTTACCTAATACTTTTACAGAACTGATCTTATTTAATAAGGACTCTCCCTTCTTTTTAAACTCGAATATTGTGCTTACCTCTTCCCCAAATGTATAAATGGACAATCTATCCTGTTCTCTTAAGGCTTCCAGCAGAACAGTGGCAGCCTTAAGTTGTCTATCTAACGGTTCTCCATCCATCATTCCATTAGCTGCAATCAGAAGAGAATATGCTATTCCCTCTTCACTATATTGAAATCCAGAAATATCTACTTTTGATTCAAGAGGTTTTCCATCAACAAAAGCTGAAAAGTTTCCCCTTACTAATGATAATACAGGTTCATTTTCATTATTTACTGCAGAAACATATACTTTTAAATTTGGAAATAATTTTGATATAGATTGTTCTATTCTAATTTTTATAGAGGATGCATTAATTCTTTGTGAATAAATAAAAGAGGTTCCAAAAAAAATAATGAGAAATATAATTATTATCTTTTTGTTCATTATCTTCCTACTGTTATATATTTATATACACTTAATTTTAAATTCGATGTTGCCTAATTTAATAATATCTCCGTCAATAACCTCTTGCCGGGTAATCGGTTTATAATTTACAAAGGTTCCGCTAATTGAACTAAGATCTGAAATTATAAATTTACAGTCTTCCACAACAAGCATCGCATGTTGACGGGAAATCCCCTCAAATGGCATCAATATTTCACAATCTGGACCGCTTCCAATTTTACTTCTTCCGTCATGGATATTATAAATTTTCCTATTCTGTTTCTTATTATTCATGACAAGCCATCCGCAAATTGGCGAAATACATATTGGACAAATCCTCCATGATGAATCCATTATATGACCTTCCCTGCAACTCTTATGCTTAATGCCAATCATAGATAAAATGTTAAACATATTATTTTCTCTTTTTTTTTATATTATAATATCTTAAATTTATGATTTTTGATAGAACCACATCTTGCCGAAATTATCTCTGCCATTTTCTTCCATTTTAAATGTAATTTTTACTGACCTGTCAATTATTGAATCTTCACCGAATATAAAATACAAATTTCTCCATCTGTTTTTTGAATCAGCGCCATCAATTACTAATTGCCCCTTTTCCTGATCATCCAAATAGACATTCACTTTATAATTTCCATAAAAAACATCAGTTCTTCTGATCATTACAAGTTCTCTTTCCTTGGTTAAGTTTTTAATAGTAAAAGTTACTTCCCCTCCGATATAAGTTTTTATTGAATCTTTCACCTCCACGCCATCAGGATAAAGGAAGGTTTGTTTTGCTGATGAGGTATCTTTATTATTGGTCATAGAAAAATGATTTCTTGTCTCAGTGTTAAAATCATTAAAATCTAATTGATCTACCAATGTATATCTGTCATCTTCAATTATTAAAATTCCGGGAAGGTCGTAACTTATGAAAGCTATATCTTCAAATCTTGTTTTCTCTACAACAATAATGTTCTTAATGCTATTTGTAACTTCCTCCTGGCAATTCAACAACTTATTTATAGTGTCTAAATTATGGTCGTAATATTTAATTAAATCGCCCATTTCATACACTTTTGTTCTAAAATTATCAAACATCTCAACAACAGATGAAAATTGATTCTTTTCTTTAGATCTTTCAAATTCAAACATCTCTTGGGCAATATTATTATTTATTTCATATAAGGGATTTATTATATTTATGATATCTTCAAGGTTAACATCGCCGCATTGAACTAACATTTTAGCTGAGAGGCATATTGTCTGTAATTCACGTAAACCAAAAAAATTTAATGATTCATTAACCATTGCAGCTGCCTTTTTTGTGTTATCAAGCACACTAATAATATATTTCTTTAGATATGGCGGCAGTCCTCTTCTTGCGATTGTTGAATAGATAACAAATCTTGTGTCAATTTCATTTGCTTTAGGATTAGATATGTCTTCAGGATCGGAAATATTCTTTATTTCACCATTTTCATCTTCTTCTAAATATATTCTTGCGCATTCAAAATCATTTACATTATCCGGTAAATGCGTGGTGATTTCAATTAACGCAGTTTCCATTTTCTTTTGATATCCCTGGAATTCTGGATTTTCTCTACTTTGATAATAATCATCGAGTTGTTCATTGTAACGAATTACAACATAAACAGTAACTGGTAATTTATATTTTTTATAATCAATTATTTTTGCTTGAGGTTCATATAAAAATATACCTCTGCCCATTTTATCAATTGCAAATCCTGGTCCAATAATGATCTTAAAATTGGATGTTTCCTTTGCAGAAGTAACTTTTAGTTCTTCCATGACATCTGGAGCTATGCCATATCCATGAAAAACAAGATTATAGAATTGCTCTTTTTGTAAGTGATAGTCCTGCAGATCATTCCAAAACTTAGAACTGGCCATAAGACCGGTAAAGAAATTAGCTCTTTTAAAATAATTTAATTTATCTATCATTATTTTTATTTCCTGTATTGTAATAAAAAACGTTCAAAATTCCGATACGCTAAAATATACAACATAGACATAACGATGTACACCATCTGTCCAGACCAACTGGAGAATAGCTATAGGTTAAAAATAATTATTAGAATGTTAAATGATATTGCAATTTTCAGATTAAAAAAACTCTGAGTGATGCTGAGCTAAGTACAGGTAAGGATGAAATAATTTAAGTATTTTGAAAAAAGTTCTAAATGGAGTTATTCAATAAATTATTTCATCTCTGCCTATTGTAAAATAAGATTTTGCTTTTTCCTGTTCTTTTAAAGAGAAAGTAATATGATAATTTGTATGAGCCGGCTTTTCTGATTTTATAATTTGGTTAATTAGTTTAATAGTTTCAATATCAAAATAATCAGCCGACACAGGAAAGGACACTGTAAAATTGTATGCTGAATAATTTTCTTCCAAAATAGGCCTTTCAATTAACTTATTATCCATAATTATATATTCATTATAAGGAACACTGTGTTCAATAATATCCGGTTTTATTCCTGTGATGATCTCTATAAAAGCAGAGATACCGATGCTCGTTCCTCTCCATTGATAGAGTTTTACTGCTTCTTTTATTAATAAACGGAATTTCTGTTCTGGAATTGCATAATCAAGACTAATTGAAAACCATGAGGCTAACCAATGGAAAAACTCACTGTTCGATTCCAAAGGATTAAAATATTTATGAATATTTTCAAGCTTAATGTTTATACTATTTATAATATGTTGAAATATCCATAAATATCTTTTTAAAAAATTATCATTTTTTAAGTCATTTATTTGGTAAATTGATGGCAGATATCTTATAGGATTTTTACTTGATACAGTAATATCTACTTTTCTGCCATTTACTATTTCACCTGATTTAATACTTTGATTAATAACTATATTATTGTCTTTGCTCTCTTGATATGTAACTTTACCTAACTTCATACCGATTCCGTTTAACAAATCTGATGCTTGAAATAGTTCAACACCTATTAGATTCGGCATTATAATTTCTTTTTCTTTTAACACTTCTCTCGTACTCTTATTCCCATTTCCTCAATACTATTTTCACATTAGTTTCTTCATCGACATCTTCACTAACAATCTCGTAGCCTTTGGATCTTATTTTATCCATTACTGTATTATATGCATATTTTTGAGTAATTTTATTTATATAATCCTCCTGAGTAACTTCGGTTCCTGTCTCTACTCCCCACCAATCCGCTACAAATTCATAAGTATTATTTTCCTCATTTAAAACTACCCCTACCCCATAAGAACAGCCAGTTTTTAATTCTAATAATACCTCTACATTCTCATTGTTCCATCCTTTGATGGTTAATTTATTATTTATATCAGATTCATTGTAGACTATATTGAGATCTTTTAATGTCTGTTTCAAAATATTCAAATTTGATATATTAGTTTTTATCTTTGTAAAATGCGACATCTTTTTCTCCAATATACAGCACGACCTATAGCAGCAGTCAAAATTGATAAAAATTTTTTAATTAAACCTGATAACTTGAATCTGAAGAAGTCAAGAGTCAGAAATCAGAAGTTAGAAGAAAAAATTATGATTACTGGGTACTAATAACTATATTGACTCCTGGATTCTGCAATCAAGCTGGACAAACTTTGTTTTAAAAATCCTGTGTTATTAAGCTACCAATAATGAAAATATGACATACAACTTACCTGCTCCGCGTTTTTTTAATTTTGGAGAGATATGTTATCATTAATACAAATTATTTAATTAAATATCTTGGGTCCACTTCTATGGCAACAATAGCTTTTGTATCAATTTTATAGTTTAATTCTATAATCTTGCCCTTTGAAAAATTCCTGAATACCTGGATCAACTCAAATTTTCCAATTTTTTCTTTCATTGCAAGATCATTGTAGATATATCCTAATAGCCCTTTTTTTAATCTTCGATTTTTTTTCCCTAATTTTATATATATATATTTCTGTACACCACCCACTTCCTCAATTTCGGTGATCATACCAATAGAAGGTGAAATTTTCTCCTGCTTTGATGATAATGCTCCTCCACCATCTGGTGAAATTTCTCGGCGCGGAGCGTCCGAGCCATCGACAGAATTGAGCCCGCTGCACGGCGCTGCCAAGAATACCCCCGACCTACACAAAACTCAACTTGGCAAACAGACCACTGCTAATCAATCCAGCTA
>JAXHTB010000214.1:0-6501 GCA_034190185.1 Spirochaetota bacterium
TGCGGTTCAGGCACAACCCTTGCGGTAGCGGAAAAGCTTGGCCGCAAGTGGATAGGATCTGATCTTGGCAAGTTTGCAATCCACACAACGAGGAAGAGGGTGATCGGAGTTCAGCGGGAGTTGAAGGCATCGGGCAAAGACTACCGCGCATTTGAGATACTAAATCTGGGAAAATACGAGCGCCAGCATTACATAGGTGTAAATTTCAATCTAAGAGACGAAGAAAAACAGAAGCAGTTGGCAAAGAAGGAGGAGGATTTCTTGAATCTCATCCTGCACGCATATAGAGCGGACAGGGTTGACGGCTTTATCTGCTTTCACGGCAAGAAAGCCAATCGTCTGGTTGCTGTCGGCCCTATCAATCTGCCTGTAACGCGTCTCTTTGTGGAGGAGCTTATCCTTGAATGCAGAAAGAAACATGTGACAAAAGTGGATGTATTAGCATTTGAGTTTGAGATGGGGCTCTTCCCGAATATTCAGGAAGAGGCAAAGGCCAAGGGCATTGATCTTGCGTTGAAATACATACCGCGCGATGTGTTTGACAAGCGGGCGGTTGAAAAGAATCAGGTCGTGTTCCACGATGTGTCGTATATTGAGATCAAGCCGCATATCAAGAAAAATTCTGTAGCTGTTGAGCTTACCGACTTTTCAGTGTTCTACAATCAGGATTCCATTGCAGGCGTTGAGGCAAATCTCAAAAAGAACGGTAATAAGATTGTTGTTGAAAATGGAAGCATTATCAAGGTATCAAAGGACAAGGACGGTATTGTAAGCCGCGAGGTTCTTACAAAAAAATGGACTGACTGGATAGACTACTGGTCAGTTGATTTCGATTTTGAGAGCAAAAAGGAGATTATCCAGATCACAAACGATGACGGAGAGCTTGAAGAGGTATGGACTGGAGATTTTGTTTTTGAGAATGAATGGCAGTCCTTCCGCACAAAGAAAGACCGAGCCCTTGAGCTGAAGAGCATATATAAAGAAAGCGAGTCGGGCAGAAGAAAGATAGCAGTGAAAGTGGTTGATATATTCGGCAATGATACTATGAAGATAATAGATGTGAATATTAAATAATTTTTGCCGCAGATTAACGCAGATAAACGCGGATAAAAACATGGAATAGTGATCAGGTAAGGAAAACTCGATTATGTTGCTAAATTGAAAATAAATATTGATTTATAGATATGAATGAGTAGTTATACAAATGTAGAGAATTATATTTATAATTTAAAAATCTGCGTATATCTGCGTTAATCTGCGGCTGAATAATTAAAGAACAATGTTCAAATATAAAGATATAACAGAAAGAATAATCAAGGGATTTTATGAGGTATATAACGCGGATAGATGCAATGTGGCAGCATTTAAAGAATGATTTTAATATAATTCATTTTAAGATAAAAATATGAAACTTGAACTTATTGTAGCAATTATTTCTGTTATATTTGCCTTATTTGGTGGCGTTCCTGGTATTTTACAAATCATTAGTTTTCTTTCTGGAAAAAATAAATTGATATGGAATCATATCAAGACTATAAATGGTAATATGAACGAATGTGAACATTTTATTTTTTTTCTGGGATGATCACAAATAAGGGTAAAAAACCAATTTACCCTTTACAGTTTGATTTATTTTATAAATTGAATAAAAAATGGATTCAGTTAAATAAAGTTATAATACCAGAAAACCTTGAATTTCCTAGTGATACACAAAACATTGAAATTGGAAAGACAAGCAAAAATGATTTACAAATGGATAAATACAAATTGGTCGAGTCTGATCCGTTTTTTGGCCATATTATGTTTGGATTGAATGATGAAGTCTTTAACGATTTTAAAAAGTCACCAAAATGTAAATTCAAATTAATTTGTACTGATAGTGTTAGGAATAAACATAAAATTAAGATACCGATGAAAAAGATGATACCTACCAAAGGTACGTTTCTATACCCAAAACTTAAAATGAAAATTGAAAATAAATAAATATTGATTTATAGATATGAATGAGTAGTTATACAAATGTAGAGAATTATATTTATAATTTAAAAATCTGCGTATATCTGCGTTAATCTGCGGCTGAATAATTAAAGAACAATGTTCAAATATAAAGATATAACAGAAAGAATAATCAAGGGATTTTATGAGGTATATAACGAATTGGGCATAGGATTCCTGGAGTCAGTTTATGAAAATGCTTTATTTATCGTATTACAAGAGTATGGTTTTGAGGTTGATTGCCAAAAGGATATTTCTGTATATTTTAGGGGAAAAATAATTGGTAAATTTAAAGCTGATCTTATTGTAAACAACAAAGTTATTGTAGAATTAAAAGCGGCAAAAAATATTGTTCCAGAACATGAAGCTCAAATACTAAATTATTTACGAGCAACTGATATTGAAGTTGGGTTGCTTCTTAATTTTGGAAATAAACCTGAGTTCAAGAGATTTGCATTTGAGAATAACAGAAAAACCATCAGCGAAAATCTGCATTTATCCGCGGCAAAAAAATAATAGATAAAGAGGCAGTTTATGTATGACATGAATAATATTGGAGGCAATCAACATAAGTAAAATTGCAGAACAAATTACAAAAAAATAAAGAAACTGCCCGAAGCGTATCTTCAGAAAATATTAGACTTTGTTGATTTTATGGAGCAGAAAAGCAGAAGGAGCAAAGATACTGAATATCTAGAAGGTATATCTGGAATGACTGAATCAATAAAACAGGGCAGGAAAGAAAAAACATAAACCTTCAAAACGCTAAAGGATATCGGCTGGAGATAATAAAAGGAGGAAGGGAAAATGAACAGAGATGAAATAATATCTTCATTGAAAAGCTTTAAAAAGTTAAATAAGGATAAATACAGCATTATTAAGATAGGGCTTTTCGGTTCCGCCGCAAGAGATGAGATGAGTGAAGAGAGTGATATTGATGTTGTTGTTGAGCTTAGAAAACAGGATTTGTTTGATCTCATTGGAATCAAACAAGATCTTGAAGATCAATTCCATTATCAAGTGGATATTGTCAGTTATAGGAGTAAAATGAATAAATTCCTTAAACGAAGAATAGATAATGAGGCGGTTTATGTATGACAGTGAGCTTGCTGTTGAAATATTAAACAAGATTTTAAAATCTGCACAAATAGTACTAAAACGATTTAAACGAATAAAATCTCCTGATGATTTTATTTTATAGGATGCGGGATTAGAGAGGTTCGATTCAATTTGTATGCAGTTAACTGCAATCGGGGAAAGTCTAAAGAATCTTGACAAAGTTACAGACAATTCACTTTTACCCCAATATCCCCAAGTTGACTGGAAAAGAGCAAAGGGATTAAGAGATATCATCAGTCATCATTATTTTGATTTGAATGAAGAGGCAATATATAATGTCTGCAAAGACAATATTCCAGAGCTTGCTAAAACCATAAAGAAAATAATTGAAGAGATTTGACTATGGCGCTTCACAAGGATTTCCCCAAATCACCATATGCTATACTTGACCCTGACCTGCGCTGGTTTCCAGCGGATGAATCATTAAGGGAACAGGGCTATGACAGGCTGCTTCCTCCGCTGGTGGATAAACTCCGTCGAAAAGTAAAGGAATGGAGAGATTCGGATTATGACGGAGCAAGCTCAACCAGCATATCCCTTTTAAGGTGGTGGTTTGAAACAGAGCATCTTATGCCAGATGCAAACGGAAGTATGCTTCCCTTTAAATATTACTTTGCGCAGAGAGAAGCTGTTGAAACAATAATTTATCTATATGAGATTGTTGAAGTAAAGGATAAATATGATCTTATGAGGTTCGACAGCTCTGGCGCTGTTTCTGCAGGGATGTTCCATGAAACATGGAAGCGCTTTGTCTTGAAGATGGCAACAGGAAGCGGCAAGACAAAGGTGCTGAGCCTGCTCCTTGCATGGAGTTACTTTCACAAAATATATGAGGATGATTCCAGCCTTGCGCGGAATTTTCTTGTTATTACTCCAAATATTATTGTTCTGGACAGAATAAGATCAGATTTTGACGGGCTGAAAATTTTCTTTGAAGACCCTGTTCTGCCTGATAACGGTTATGAAGGTCAGAACTGGAGGGATGAATTTCAGCTAACGCTTCATATTCAGGATGATGTAAATATTGTGCGCAGGACTGGAAATATTTTTCTTACTAATATCCATCGCATATATGAGAAAAACGATAATATCCCATCCTTTAATGACGACGATACATCCGATTATTTCTTAGGTGCAAGACCTGTTGGACAGACTACGGATTCAAAGGTTGACCTTGGAGATATAGTACGCAATATTGACGAGTTGATGGTTCTTAATGACGAGGCTCACCATATACACGATGAGAGACTTGCATGGTTCAAGTCGATTCAGGATATTCACAACAGACTTCTGCATAAGGACAGCATGCTTTCCATGCAGATAGATGTTACAGCAACCCCGAAACATAACAACGGCGCCATATTTGTCCAGACCGTGTCCGATTATCCGCTGGTTGAAGCGATCTATCAGGACGTTGTTAAACATCCTGTTCTGCCCGATTCAGCAAGCAGAGCCAGGCTCTCTGAAAAGAAGAGTTCTAAATTTACAGAGAAATATGAGGACTACATCCATTTGGGATATCTTGAATGGAAGAAGGTATACGATGAGCACATAAAGCTGGGCAAGAAGGCTGTCTTTTTCGTAATGACAGATGACACAAAAAACTGTGACGAGGTTGCCGAGTATTTAGAAAACAGATATGAAGAATTTAATAATTCAGTTTTAGTGATCCACACAAAGAACAACGGCGAAATATCTGAATCAAGTTCAGGCAAGGGAAAGGAGGAGCTTGAAAGATTAAGGAAAGAGGCAAACGAGATTGATTCATTTGAAGGGAAGAATAAGGCAATCGTCTCTGTATTGATGCTGAAGGAAGGCTGGGATGTACGGAATGTAACCACAATTGTGGGACTAAGGGCATACAGCGCAAAGAGCAACATCCTGCCTGAGCAGACACTCGGCAGGGGCCTTAGAAGAATGTATCGCGATGAGGACATCGAAGAGTTTGTCAGCGTTGTGGGCACCGACGCCTTTATGGACTTTGTGGAATCGATAAGAAATGAAGGTGTAGAGCTTGAACGGAAAAAAATGGGCGAGGGTTCAGCTCCTAAATCTCCATTGGTTGTTGAGATTGACAAAGAGAATACCAAAAAGGATATCGAAAGACTTGACATTAAAATACCTGTTTTGTCGCAAAGGATCTATCGTGAGTACATAAACATATCAGAGCTTGATGTGTCAAAATTCGATACGCAGAGGGTTAAGCTTCAAAAGTTCAGCGAGGAAGAGCAGAGGGAGATTGTTTTTAAGCATGTTGTTAAACAGGAAGGCGCTGAGGAGACCTTTCATCACAAAACCATTCTGGATTCCGATCTTGTTGTCAACTATGAAAGCGTAATAGGCTATTTTGCCAGAGTAATAAAGAATGAATTGCGGCTTGTTAGCGGTTACGATATACTATATGGGAAGGTTAAAATTTTCATTAAAGATTATTTATTTGAGGAAACAGTCAATCTTGAAGACTTAAATACTCTAAGAAATCTTTCAGAGCTTGAAGCAGAAAAAACGATAATTGAAACCTTCAAGAAAAAAATAAATGAATTAACAATATTGGACAGGGGCGAGGCCGAACTTAAACATTACATAAAGTTAAGCGACTGCCGTCCTTTTGTTACAAAAGAACGCGGTTATCTGATTCCACATAAGAGTGTTTTCAATAAGATCATTGGAGACAGTCATTTGGAGTTGCAGTTTGCCGATTTTTTGGATAACTGTAATGATATTATCTCATATGTAAAAAACTATTTTGTTGTAAATTTCAAGATCGATTATGTAAACAGTTCAGGTGAAATCTCAAATTATTACCCAGATTTTATTGTAAAAAAATCCGAAAAGGAAATATACATAATTGAGACCAAAGGATTGGAAGATTTGGATGTTCCCTTAAAAATGGAAAGATTAAGGCAGTGGTGTGATGATATAAATTCGATATCGTCCGACATTGAATATGACTATATTTTTGTTGACCAGGAAAGTTACGATAAATATCATCCCAAAAATTTTGCTGAATTGATCTCAAATTTTAGAAAATATAGGGATTGATGAATTTTAATTTTCAATAATATCATTGTTCTTTAAATATGATATAGCTTTATTATGAAATGTAGTTATTCGCCTTCACCGTCCTGGTTCAGGCGAATGAAAAAGCGCCGAAAATAGTAAGAATAAGGAGAAAAATCCCAGCCAGCAACATCTTATAACACGGTGTAAACGCTGCGTCGCTCCGCTCCTTGGCCTTCGGCACATTTGCCTTCGTTTCACTACGACAAACGTCGTTTGTACCGATACCGTTATAGGCAATGCCACGCCCGAAAAAGATGCTCGTCTTCCGTGACTCGCAAAAAATATAAAGGAGATAACTTTGCTAATACTGAGGGTTGCTATTCA
>JAXHTB010000215.1:0-6477 GCA_034190185.1 Spirochaetota bacterium
AGAATTATCCCGCATAGCCAGAATTTCGACAATGAAATCTGACAAAGAGCTACTAAAAGACGCATTAAATAAAAAGTTTTTATGAAAGAAAAAATATTTATAGATACTGATGTAATTTTAGATGTAGTGTTTGGCAGAAAACCTTTTTTTCATGACTCACAAAAGATCCTGTCATTAATTGAAAAAAATTATTTTATTGGATTTACTTCCACATTGATATTGGCAAATTGTTATTATATCATAAGTGCCAATAAAAATAAAAATACCGCAGCCAAAACACTTTCGAAGTTAAGATCGATAATGACTGTATTACCGTTTACAGATAAGGAACTTGGAGAATCCTTAAATTCAAATTTTAATGACTTTAAGGATGGTATTCAGTATTTCATTTCAATCAATAATGGAATAGACACAATAATCACAAGGAATATTTCGGATTACAAAAATGTAGACATTCATGTTTTAATGCCTAATGATTTTTTAAATTTAGAAAAAATTAAAACAATTATTGGATTAAAATAGTATAACAAATCTTTCAAGCGGATGGCAAAAGCGCCGCAACTTAACTTCGGAATTATGTACTTGACTATTTGGAAAATATATCATGTTTTATATTAAACGTAAAGGCAAGATAAAAAATCAAATTTAAATTATGAAATACGAAGATTATAGTTGGGATTTTAGGGATTCTGATACAAAAGAACTAACGCACTGTTTCCATCCCTATCCAGCGATGATGATCCCACAAATTGCAAGAAGATTACTGCAAAAATATGGATCAACATCAAAGACTTTGTTTGATCCTTATTGTGGTAGCGGAACGTCGCTTGTTGAAGCTAATGTAAGAGATATAAATGCAATTGGAACTGATTTAAATCCATTGGCAAGATTGATTGCAAAAACTAAAACGACACCAATAGATATTCAAACATTAGACCTCTATTTAAAAGATTTTAATGATTACTCTTTTAATTTTCAATTTAATATTCACAATTCAGTCTCTATTGTTATTCCGCAATTTAACAATATTGATTTTTGGTTTAATAAAAGCACTCAAAAAAAGCTGTCTCTAATAAAGAAATACATTGATAATATTAAACAACCAGAAGTTAGGAATTTTTTTCTAACTGCATTTAGTGAAACCGTTCGTGAGTCATCTCTAACAAAAAAGAGCGAGTTTAAATTAGTCAGAATACCTGAAGAGAAAAGAGAAGAATTCAATCCTGATAGTTTTGGAATTATGCTTTTGAAATTATCACGCAATAAACTAGGACTATTAGAGTTTATCAAGCATAAACAAAATGGTTCTTATGCAAATATATATAGTTTCAATACTGTAAATTCAGTTCCAAAAAATATTATTCCAGATGATTCAATCGATATTATAATAACATCTCCTCCTTATGGAGACTCTCGAACTACTGTTGCTTATGGCCAATATTCACGTCTTGCTAATCAGTGGATGGGAATAAAAGACGCATCTGATGTTGATAAGAGTTTAATGGGTGGTGTAAGATATAGTTACAATTCTAATTTTAATTCAGAACATTTGCAGGAAACGTTAGAAAAAATTGATAGGAAAGACTCAAAAAGAAGGGCAGAAGTAGAATCATTTTTTATTGACTATAAAAACTCAATAAATAACGTTTCAAAAACATTGAAAAAGAAAGGAATTGTTTGTTATGTAGTGGGGAATAGAACTGTAATAGATATAGAAGTAGCGTAAAGCAATTTTCCTCTATAGCCATTGATTTTTAGAATACTGCAGTTTTGATGACTCTTGTCTTGCAGATATATTATAACAATTTTTTGAAATATGGAAAAAATTGTGCTTATTTTTAAAAAAAAAATATATATTTTTTGTGTTAGCATTTTACTAATAGCAGGCGGTTATTTTATCGGCAATTTCTCTGGCAATCTGCTTATTAAACGATTTGTGATATTTAGGAGTCCCTTCGTTTATTTGTTATACAGACCAGCATATGAATATTTATATACCATTAAAGTGCTTGCAAGCCAAGATGATCTCGATAGACTAAAAGGCTATTATTCTCTATGGGAGACAAAAAAAATTGATGAAGCTTTCTTGATTGAAAGATATAAAAAAGAAAATTCATTGCTTTTAAAAAGGTCTATCATATTCATCCTAGGTTTTTCAAATAATAAAGATATTGTCAGCGATTTTTCAACAATTATATATAAAGATTCTCCATGGAGAATAAAAATGGAGATATTAAGAACCATAAAACGATTAGATGGTAATCTATATATCAAATTTATATCTGATAATAAAATTAACATAAAGGAGTTTAAAGGACTATAGATTGGAATAACAGAGTCTTTTTAAATACCCTGTATTCAATCTGAGGAATTCTTTTAAATAGAGATCCGGATAAAAGACAAAAAGTAAAAAATATGATAAGATCAGTAAAATGGATTTTTTCTCACAAAAGAATATTTTTTATCTATATTCCCCTTTTAATAATCTCTGTAATTTTAATATATACAGGAACGATCTATCTAAGTTGGCTTAACGATAAGGATGCTTCTCTAGATAAGCTCTCAAAATATAAAAAACTGATAGACAGGACAGAGGAGCTTCAATCGGGATATAAATATAGTTATAGCGACATAGACTTAACAGCGCGTGTTGTAGATATTCCAACAAGAATATATGACAGGAATAATGAAATTATCGGGGAATTTTTTGAGCAAAAAAGAGAGATTATCCCTTACAAGCAGATACCTAAATGGTTAATCAAGGCTGTAATAGCAAGCGAAGACAGGGCTTTTTACAGGCATAATGGTATAAGCTACACAGGTATATTGCGTGCTTTATGGGTAAACATTATCAATCTCAAGGTTGTGCAGGGCGGAAGCACTATTACACAACAGTTGGCCAAAGTCTTGTTTACAGATATGAACAGAAATTTAAAGAGGAAAATCTACGAACTTTTCTGCGCTGTTGAGATTGAAAAAAGATACGATAAACAGGATATTCTATCTATGTATCTTAATCTTATTTTTTTTGGGAATGGGGCTTATGGTGTAGAATCAGCGTCAAAGATGTTCTTCGGAGTATCTGTTAATGAGCTAAATGAAACTGAATGCGCGATGATAGTTGCCACTATTTCCAATCCTTCTATTTACTCTCCCCTTGCAAGTCTTGTCTCGTCATTTAATAAAACAAAGGTAATAATGAGATCGATGATCGAGGCAAAATTTATCAGTCAAGAACAGGCTGTTGAACAGTTTAATAATTTTGCAGATAAATGGGAATTTACATTTGATGAAAATGGAAGTCCTCTAAGCTCTATGATTGGTAGTTTTCTCTTTAGTTCCTATAGGGTAAACAGGGCGCCATTTTATAACGAAATAATTAGAAGAGTTCTTGTTGAAAAGTTTGGTGAGGAAGTTGTTAAGAAAGGAGGACTGAGTATATACACAACTATTGATGCAAAAAAACAGGATATAGCGCTAAAGGTTTTGAGAGAAGGGATATCTAAACAGAGGGAGTATCATCTGCTAAATGCTGATAGCATTCAAGACGAAAATGAATCAGCAATTGAGAGAGAAAAGGCCCTAAATATTGAAGGCGCTCTGATCGCACTAGATCCTTATTCCGGAGAAATAATATCTTATGTCGGAGGCTACGAATTTTCAGCAAAGAACCAGCTTGATCACATCTCTCAGATACAAAGGCAGCCAGGCTCATCCTTTAAACCTGTAATCTATATTTCTGCAATTGAAAACAGAGACATTACACCATCTAGTATCTTTGTTGATGAAAAGGTAGTCTTTGACAACGACTATTCTCCAAAGAATTATAATGACACCTATAGTGGAAGTGTTATTGTAAGGGAGGCCCTTAGGAAGTCTATAAATGTGATCGCTGTAAAAGTATTGCAAAAAAGCGGGTACGATGTTATATTCAGGATACTTAATAAAAGTCTTGATTTGCCTGATGATCTGAGCAGAAGATTCGGAAGAACACTTTCACTTGCTCTTGGCACTTATGAGATATCTCCTATGGAAAACTGCATTCTTCATTCTGTCATTGTAAACGGAGGAAATTTCATAAAGCCATATGGTTTGAGATATATTAAAGATTATAACGGAAATATTGTATGGGATAATGAAGATGAAATCAGGAGATATGTAGAGGAGAAGAGGAAAAAGAAGATCGTAGATCCTATAGCTTGCGCAATAACTGTATCAATACTGAAGGGTGTATTTGAAGAGGGAGGAACAGGGTATTATGCGGTTAAAGGTAAAGGGATCAAATTCCCTATTGCCGGGAAAACAGGCACAAGCTCTGATTTTGTTGACGCCTGGTTTATTGGATACACACGCGATCTTGTAACTGCTATATGGATAGGGAACAACAAAGGAGCGATCTCTCTTGGCATAGGACGCGCCGGCGGTGTTGTTGCAGCTCCCATTTGGGCAAATTATATATCCCAAATATATAGCGATGACGCTAAGATACCAGGCAATTTTTTAATTCCTGATGATGGTGTATCCAGACAGACAATTTGTCTTGATTCTGGTCTTGTGCCGAGGAACGAGATTAGTTGCCCCAGGGTTGCGATTGATGAACTATTCTATTCTGGTTCAGAGCCGGGGGAATACTGCAATATTCATGTTGAGTAATTTACTTTTTATTATTTCTCTATAATGGTGCAACAAAGGATAATCACATGATAAATCCCCACAATTTGAGGAAAGTGAATTTAAACTAATAGATAATACAGTAATTGCTTATTAAAAAATACGGTATCGTTAATATTTTTTATATTACAACATCTAATAAGGAGATATGTTATGGCATGGTATAGCGCTCTAATCAAATTATTTTCAAGCTCTACAGGAAACTTTATTGATAGTATTTCTGAATCGGTTGATCGATTTATTACTACAGATGAAGAGAAAGAGAAGTTTAAGCTGGAACTGCAAAAAATTGGGCTTGAACATCAAAAAAGCAGTTTTGAATTTCAGCAGCAGATGCAGGAGCTTATCCAGAAAAGAGAATCAGAGATCGAGCAGACCATCCGTAAAGAACTGGAAGTGAAATCGAGTATAATGCTTGCAGAATTGAAACAGGATGATAAGTATACTAAGCGAGCAAGACCAACCGTCGTTTATGTTGGTCTGGTCTTTATCCTGCTGGAAATTTTTGGACTTAGGCATCTTATATTAAACCAGTTATCTACCGATAATTTTGAAGCTATAATAAAAAGCTCAGATGCTATTTTTCAGACCTTTCTAATAGCATGGAGCGGAGTTATCGGAGTTTATGCAATTGGTAGATCAGCTGAGAAAAGAGGAATAAGAAATAAACTTACTTCTGTTATTACAGGCAGTGATAGCCCTTCCAAAACATATAAGGAAATGCCAGAACTAAAATGGTGAATATAATATTTCATTGTTCTGCATCTTCCTTTGGTAATGCAGCATTGATAACCAAATGGCATACATTGCCACCAAAGGAGGTTGTTCAGAATGGCAAAAAATATAAAGGCAATGGATGGGACAATATTGGTTATCATTATGTCATTCTTAATGGATGGCTGCACAGAAATCGCTATAACAGAAGATATAATGGCTATATTGAAACAGGTAGGCCTCTGGATGAAGACCACATAATTGACGCAGGTGAAAAAGGAGCACATGTTAAAGGGCATAATGTGAACTCAGTGGGAATATGTCTAATCGGACAGTCGGGACAGTTTACAGATGAACAACTGATATCTTCATTGCAAATAATATATTCTCTTGAAGAACAATTTCTTTCAATAAATATTTTTCAACACAGTGACCTTAATCCAAAAAAATCATTTTGCGCCGGTTTGGATATGGAAAAGCTAAAGAGTAATTATAGTATATTTAAAGCATGGCTTTGCGATTAGTGAATAACTTGAGTATTAGCTTTACAACTTATCATAAAGAATCATTTATAAATTTCATTTTCAGAATTTTAGGAAAGATAAACCAAGTATGAATAATAAATATATTTCTTTTATTTGTATTATGTTTTTAATTTCGCTAAATCTTTCTTTTAGATGGCCTGTTGAAAATGGCAGGATAACATCCACATTTGGCGAATCAAGGGGAGATCATTTCCATGACGGAATCGATATGGTATCGCCTGACCAAAACATTTATCCAACCGCAGATGGCGATGTTGTATATTATTGGGATAAATCTATATTCCCAACTGAAAACTACCCAGGTGGAGGGAATTATAAGGTTATTAAACATAATAATAATATTTATTCCTTATACATGCACCTTGTTGACGGATTTCAAACTCAAAAACGCTATTCAAAGAACGAAGTTTTGGGAATTATCGGCAACACAGGTCACTCATTTGGGAAACATCTTCACTTTTCTCTTCTAAAGATAGATGAGAGAAAGTCGATCAATCCTTTCCTCATACTACCTAAGGTTAAGGACTCTAAAAAGCCGAAAATCTCC
>JAXHTB010000216.1:0-6447 GCA_034190185.1 Spirochaetota bacterium
TCTCCTTTTCAGATGTTAAATTCAAAATAGGACTTGCAAAAATATATTATGTTTACTGATAATTGCTAAATTGTTTATAGGGAAACTAAAGTACTTTATAATTTTACTCTTTTCCTATTTGCTAATTCAAAATTTTTTGCATATTATTGTCAACAATTAATTAGAAAGCATAAACAATTTTTAATCTGTTTGATAATTAATCTGAACTCAGGGAGAATAAAGTCACAAAATATAAAGAGGGGGAGGACGTTGTAAAACTGATAAAAGACCAGTTTTTGCTTAATATACAGGACAGATGATATAATTTCGGAAAATGTATGAATCTTCTTCCAATAATTTAATAGTATAGTAATTTGCATTATTTCGTTTTTATACAGTTTTAAGAAAAAAATATGTAAGAAAAGGGAGATAAAGGGGATAATAAAGAAAGGAAGATGAAAATATTCAATTAGCAGCAAAATAATCCATGGATATTTTTTTGTAAATCTCCTTATCATCTTTATTTCAGCTCTTTAAAGCCCGCCACAAGGGTGCTTAATTTTAAAAAAATGCCCTGAACTAATTCAGTCCCCTAAGGACAAAATGTTTATAGAAATGTAAATAAAAAATAAAAGGAGAAAATAAAAGTGCCGCTTTTTGAGTTTAAAAATAAGAGACCAAAAATTGATCCAGATGTTGCATACATCTCAGAGAGCGCTATTATCATAGGCGATGTTGCCATCGGAAGGGATAGCGTAATTTTCGATAATGTTGTAATTGAGGGTGATGTTGCCCCTGTGATCATCGGGGAGAGAGTGAATATTCAATCTCAAAGTGTCATCCATACAATACCTGATTCAGTGACTACTATTGGAAATAACGTAACAGTTGGACATAGGGCAGTTGTTCATGGAGCAGTCATCGAAGATAACGTTACTATCGGCATAGGCGCCATTATTGCAAGCTACTCACAAGTTGGCAAAGGCTCTGTCATTGGAGAGGGCTCTTTGGTGCCTCAGAAAAAGCAGATCCCAAAACGAGTTGTAGCTGTTGGCTCACCAGCTAAAGTTATCGGTAACATCTCGGACGAACAGGAGGAGTATGCTGTAAAAATTGCAGGCTTCTATGTTCATGAAGGTCAGGAACGAGTGAAGTTTTTAAAAAGAATAGATATAGATAAGAGATAATTAGTAAGATTAAAATTCTTTTCGCCTGTTAATAAAAATGTGAGCGAGATCCACTGAGATATTTTTATAATATTAACCACAGATTTATACAGATTCTTATAGATTATGTAATAACTATAATTGAAGGTAAATATGAAATAGTTATAGGATCCATACTGTCTGAATAAACCTGCGGCAATTTAATAAACAACACTTTATATATTGGTATTAATACTTATAATAATTTGTTCTTGAATATATTTACTTTTTTTTGCATTATCCTTAACATTGATGTTTAAATATATGCCTAACTCTTATTCAAAATTAACGCTTTCAAACCCATAATCTCTATATGATTCAGTTGTCTCAGGATCTTGATGTGGTCCTGTGTTATAGTTTGTTGAAATTATATGTAAGGTAATCGCATTATTTAAAACTGCTCCACTATAATCAACCTCAAGGTCTTGTGAATCTATTTGAAAGGATATTTTATTGCTATGATTTAAATACTCTGCTGATTTGATATAGGTCTCTCCACTATTTTCTTTATTTAACCATTCTGCAACATCATCTGCTTCTGACACACTAGTAGTAAGTAATACTGTCCCGTCATCATAAAATCTCATAAAATAGTTAATGCTTCCTTGTTCTGACACATACAGACCATCAGCCCGAAGTGTAACATCGCCACTCTCACCTCCATCTGAATCATCAGAACAACCTAGGGAAAAAATCATAAATCCTGCAATAAATAAGTAGAATAACTTTTTCATAATACAATCTCCTCTTGTAAATTTTTAGACCAGCTTGGCAACAAAATTAAATGATTTTTAAATTGAACTAAATTTTCTTTAAACGTAAAACCGTTATAAGAAGTTTTCACTCTTATTATTAAAAATGATCTATTTCTGTTAATCAAGCTTGGCAACTTTTTTTATTGTTTAATTTAGTATATCATGTTTTTTTATTAAGTCAAATATTTTTAATTTTTTTATCACAATGTAAATAAAAACTTTTTAGCTATTCAGTATTGAAAAAATTAAGTTTTATAATAATTATAATACTATATTATTTATATAATATTTTTAATATTTTAGATACCTATTCGTTTATTAAAGTTTTAGTATACGAATTTGTGGCTTAGGTGTTTGTAAAAATTTTTTAAAAAAATTGACTTTATTATTTTCATCTGTTAAGATTATATCAGTCGTTAATATTTTATCTTTTTAATAATAATTTTATGGAGGTTTTTATGAAGTGGTTTAAATCTTTATTCACACGGGCCTTAATGTTAAGTGGAATTTTTTCTTTAATATTAGGGTTATGTTTAGTAAGTTGCGGGGGTGATAGTGATGATGACAAGGACAAGTGGTTTGGAGGAGACTCCAAGCTGTCTTTTGACCTGAGTGATGCTAAAGCTATTGCCACAAGCGAGGAAGCTAAAGGCAGATCCGATGCTGAAGATGCCTTTGGTCTAGTAAAAATTCTAGAGGACGGTTCCATTGAATCGGCAATGGAAATGGAGGGTGGAGGATATCTTCCTGAGATGCAGTTTCTTGCGACATCGCCAGTTGAAGGAGCTAAGGACCTGTATGTTTCATTTGCATGGGAAATTAGGATGTGGGAGTTTGATGAAGAAACTAATACAGATTCTGAAACTAACCTGGGAAGCTTTCTGCATATAAAGCCAGATGGAACTTATGTCCCGATTTTAGAAGGAAGCACAAGTAGTGTAATGAATGACAACTGGTGGGGAGCAGAAAGTTTTAAACCAGTATGTTTTGACAATGATGGAAATCTATATTTCACTACTCGCAATTATAGCTCAGGTGGTGGAAAGAGCGGTGTTTTTAAATACAATCCAACTACAGAAACAACATCTGCTATAATTCCAGAGCTGGATAATATGGAATATAGAGCCTTTGAGATCGATCCAACCGGCACAAATCTTTTTGTTCTTGGAGAAAAATGGTCAGACCAAAGCTCTACCTCTTTTTTTAGAATGTATCCTCTTTCTGACCCTAATCAGTACAAGAACATTTACTATTCATCTGATTCTAATGTCTGGGTGCGTGGATTTAAAATATCGCCTGATGGACAGACAGTTGTATTAAATGGATGGAACATCAGAGGCATAAACGGAATCCTTAAGGTCAACATAGGTGAAGATAATGAACTGACTTATGAGTCTGTCTTCTCTGAACAGGATACAAGTAGTGAACAGTGGTTTGATCCTGTATACTGGGAATGGATGGACTGGAATAATCAAGTTCAGTTTGGCGGATTATTTGATCAGTTCAGCACAGATGGGATGTACATATTAGTTACTACAGGCTCATCTTTTTATTACACCAGAATGGATGAGTCTGCAAATGAGTACAACGGTTATGTATATGTTTCTGATGGTACCACTGTTTACTATTCATGGAAATATCAGGTTGTGGACCCGTCTAATAATGGGTCAACACGAGTCCTCATGACAAATGGCACAACCTTTTATACAGCCTATGAGTGGGACTTAGAATGGGAAAACAAGGATAGGATCCTAATGACAGATGGTACTGAATTCTTCTTGGCTAATAGTTGGGATTTTGATTATTACGATCCTCCGGATTCTCCATTATGGTATTACGATACTTCTTATACCTGGAATAGTGGTACAATTGGAACAGACATCTACTTTGCAACAAATACTACAGACCCAAGCGCCACCTCAGCAGCTACAGATCTTTCTGGCATAACAAACCCAATATATGTAAGAAGTTTATGGGTATATGATGCTGACGGGAATGGTTCAGAAAAATTCCTAGGAATGAATCTCTGGTATGCGACTGATGAAGGGGATGCTTCTGCAAAATCTGCTGAAACAGTATACGCTAATATTTACTCTACTGCAATAAAGAAGTATACTATAGATTATTATAGTGTTACAACTGATAATTGGATGGGTTCTGCAGTACTAGGGAATGAAATATTCATCTCAACAAATGATTCAAATCCTGCGGAGTATGATGGTGCAGCAACAACTTTTCAAGAAGTTATTGATAATGGTAATACACCGGCAGAATTGGTTAATGTTACTTATTATAGACATGATGATGCTAATCAATATATGGAGTGGTATAGTGAAGGTGTCATTGGAACAGATATTCATTTCGCTACAGATGAGGATGATGCCAGCCAATATTCAAGTTATACCACAATTCAGGATATGAATGATAATGGAGAAACTCCTTTCATGAAAAAAGAGGAATGGTGGTGGGATGAAGCCAGTCAGACACAGATGTATGAATTAAAGGACGTAGATCCAACTATAGCTTCTGCTATAATTTCAGAACCGGATGTATGTTCCTGGTATACATGGAATAAGCACTGGCATGTTGATGAAGATATAGCTAATGCGCTTAATGAATCTGCTTTAAAATCATATCTTGGCTCCTTTTTTATTGATGAAACGTTCTTTACATGGGACGATGGTGTAGGTGGAACTCTTGTTGGAACTGCTGCATTTACTCAAGCCCTTGCTGATGCGCCATATAACGCTCTGACTGTATGGGGAGAAAATACATGGTGGGGAACTGATAGCTGGTTTTTCATAAAAAATACCATGAAAAAAGCTGTTACTGTTGATAGTGTCACCACTTATGAACCTGCAACAACATTCCAGGAATTCAGAGAAAACAGTGATCTTGGCTGGCTTAATTTTTCTGATATAGGAAATATGTTCTTTGCTAGTGATGGTTCACTCTGGGGAGTGCTTGGCGGAGGCTCATGGAGCGAGATCGACCCCAAACCTGTTAAACTTTTAGATGCAGATGGAAATAGAGACCTTCAGATTATTAATGCCTTCTCAGGTGATGACTATACACCTGTCGGTTTTACAATGAAAGGTCAATATTTCTATTTCAGGGATGCACAGTTAGATAGTGATGGTTTCGAATCAGGATACCATAAGATGTATCGTTTTATTATGGGTGATGTAACACCTGAAATTGAGGATATCTTGGTTAATGTTCCTAATAATGGCTATATTGAGATTCTCGATTTTTCTATCGGCGGTGGATTTCTGTACTTTACAGGCCTTTATGGAGTGTCTATTGTTGGTGGTAAGGTTAATCTTGAAACACTTGAATATACTCCTTTTGAAGAAGGCGCTAGGTTAAGCAATATTGAGGTTTACTAAAAAATCTTTTTATTGACCAGTTTTTCAAAGGGATGCTCATATGAGCATCCCTTGTTTTATTATAATAGACCTGTTGCTGCTATATTAGTGGTTAAGTTATTATTAGTTCAGTTTTGTAAAAATCTTTTTGAAACTTACTTCTTAAAAAATATCTTCTACCGCAACAGAATTCTATCCCCCTATCCCCTTTTATTATACCTTTTTTCTTAAATTTTGAATATAGCTATGCAGTCACAGAAAAAATAGTTACTGTTTTCTAAAAGCCTTAGAATTATTTTTGCTTTACTGAAAATTGAGATCAATAAAATGTTACATATTTTTTTTCATATTGTACATATAATGCAAGAAAAATGAAAAAGTACTTGCTATTTTTAAACCTGAAATGATTATTGTTAAAAGTATACTATATTTCAACTATAAGTTTACAATTAACCTTAATTATTCCTTCAGTAAATATATTTAATTTCTTAGTATTTTATAAATTGAAGTATAGTTTAAGGTTAGATAATATTAACAAATAATATAATACTTAATTTATTTGGTTTAAATCATGGGGGTTTAGTAATTATGTCAGATCGTGAAAGCGGTACAGTTAAATGGTTTAACAATAGCAAGGGTTATGGCTTCATCAAACGCGAAGAGGGGGATGATGTATTTGTACATTATAAAGAAATTCGTGGTGATGGTTTTCGCTCTTTAGAGGAAGGCCAGCGAGTTGAATTTTCTGTTATACAGGCAGAAAAAGGACTTCAAGCTGAAGATGTCCTTATTCAAGAATAAATAGACAAAGCGCGATTTAATAAAGTCAATTATAATAAGACTATAGCATTATTCCAAGGTATGAGAGGATATATATTTAAATTATGACCTCTTTTATATGATAATAATTGTAATGATGCTATTGTCTTATAAAATATTATAAACTTAGTATTTTTTCGATACGATTCTAGATTTCCAGCTCTTTTCAGAGTGTTGGGAATTTGTAATTTTAAACGTTTGCTATTTATCGAAACACTCTTCAAAAAAGAATTTCCCTAGAGATATCGAAGGATTCAAGGTATTTTCAGACTAATAGCGTGAAGTCAAGGATCCAAGGGAAAAACAAAGTAGAAAAATGTG
>JAXHTB010000217.1:0-6436 GCA_034190185.1 Spirochaetota bacterium
CAATAAAATATGTTAAGATCATTTGCCAAGTAACATCTAAGAATTCTGAGGATGTAATTAAAATATATTATAATGGAAAGGATAATATTTTCAATGACCAAAATTGTATAATAATTGGCAATACAAATGAATCAGTTAATAAACAATATGTAAAATTCGAAAACAGGCAAACTATCTTAAGATTAGGACCTGTTGTTAAGCAAACAGAATTTAATATTAAAAGTATACAGTTTATTCCTGCATCTAATATTGAATATTATATTCAATTAAATAGAGACAGATTTATAAAATCTATAAAACTTATAAAAACAAATCCATTATTGATAATGCGATTCTTGTATGAGTATAGGAGAAGAGGTTTAAAAGCTGCTTTAAAAAAGGTATTGAATAAAATAAATGATCAACATGATAAAATAAAATATAATTTTAACAGAAAATTTGATATTGATAATATAAAAAAGAAAATAGATCAATTTGAATATATGCCATTAATTTCTGTAATCATGCCTGTTTATAATATCGATCCTAAATGGTTTGAATTAGCAGTTAAATCTGTTCAAGATCAATTTTACCCCAACTGGGAGCTATGTATTGCTGATGATTGTTCAACAAACAAAAAGACTCGAGAATACTTGGAATCTATTGATAATAATAGAATTAAGATTAAATTTTGCAAAACAAACCAGGGAATTGCAGAAGCTTCGAATGAGGCCGCATCATTGGCAAAGGGAGAATATATAGCATTATTAGATAACGATGATGAACTAACTCCAGATGCGCTTTATGAAGTTGTAAAGATAATAAATGAAAAAGGCGCAGAATTTATCTATTCCGATGAAGATAAAATTACACCTAATGGAAAATTTGTAGAACCACACTTTAAACCAGACTACTCGCCTGATCTTTTCTTATCTCAAAACTATATTTGTCATTTATGTGTTATTAAAAAAAATCTATTTGATAATGTATGTGGTTTTAGAAATGGATTTCAAGGCTCTCAGGATCATGACTTACAATTGAGAGCTGTTGAAAGAACAAATAAAATTTATCATATCCCAAAGGTTCTTTATCATTGGAGGAAGATTCCTGGTTCTACAGCAGATAAATTTCATTCAAAATCTTATGCATGGGATGCTGGAAGAAAGGCTATTGAAGAAGCTCTTAAAAGAAGAAATATTGAAGGAGAAGTATATTTAGGGAAGTATCCTGGATCTTATAGAGTAAAAAGAAAAATAATAAATAATTCCCTTATTAGTATAATAATTCCATTTAATGACAAACCTGAATTATTAGAAAAATGTATAAATAGCATTTTAAAAAAATCAACCTATACAAATATAGAAATTATTTGTATTAGCAATAACAGTATTGAAAGTAAAACTTTTGATATAATAAAATATTATAAGGAGTACGATAAGAGGATAAAATTCTTTGAATATAATATACCCTTTAATTATTCAAAAATAAATAATTATGCAGTATCTCATACAAATGGTACACATATTATATTGCTGAATAATGATATTGAAATTATTTCTCCGGATTGGATTGAGGGATTGCTTGAGCATTCACAAAGACCTGAAGTCGGAGCAGTTGGAGCAAAGCTCTACTATCCTAATAATACAATTCAACATGCAGGAATAATTGTAGGCATATTTGGAAATGCCGGCCATTCTCATAAGTTATTTAATAAAAATGAAGTTGGATATTATGCAAGACCACATATAATTCAAAATATAAGCGCTGTTACAGGTGCATGTTTGATGGTAAAAAAATCAGTTTATCTTGACGTTGGGGGACTTAATGAGGAAGAACTCTCAATAGCATATAATGATGTTGATTTTTGTCTGAGGCTTAGAGAAAAGGGTTATCTCAATGTTTTTACGCCATATTGTGAAGCCTATCATCACGAATCTCTATCTAGAGGCGGGGAGGATACAAGGGATAAGTTGAAAAGATTTCAAAATGAGATAAAATATATGCAAAAGAGACATGCAGAGATCCTAAAAAAAGGAGACCCTTACTACAATCCAAATCTAACACTTACAAGAGAAAACTTTGGATTGAAATAATCTTTTATTAAAACGTGTAATTTCTGAGAATTCGTCATTTCTTAGAAGCTAATAAGACCAACTATAATTGACTGATAGATTATGTAAGATATGCGCCTTCAGCGTAAAAGGGTTCAAGGATTCATGTGTTTTTCCTTCAGCAGAATTGGATGAAAGGTTTCTGCCTTAATAATGAGATATCGCTAATCAACAATATAGCTAAGTTATTCATCATCATAAAAGCGCTACTTCCCTATGCAAAACCTGCTGAATATTGAATTAAGAACATCATCAGGCGATATCTCTCCTGTTATTTCGGATAGTGTATCTATAAGGATCTGAAGCTCAAAGGAAATAACCTCAAGCGGCTCCTTATGTGTTAGCAATCTCTTACAGTCCTGTATTTTTACTATTGAAGCTTCCAGCTTGTTTACTATCCTAATGTCCGCTACAAAAGAATTTTCATAATCAACCAATTCATGCTTATAAATATTCGAAATCTCTTTCTCAAGATCTGCAAGTCCTTCCCCTGTTTTTGCTGAAAAAAGGATAATATTCTGTCCTACAATATCTTTATATTTTTCAGCAACATCTTTGGTTGTAAGATCGATTTTGTTAGCAAGGATGATCTTTTTCTTATTATTTATCTTTTCTAATATTGCTTTGTCTTCGTTATTTATTCCTAAATAAGCGTCAAAGACCATAATAATAATTGAAGAGGAATCAATTTTTTGTTGACTGAGCTCTATACCTTTTCTTTCTATCTCGTTAGTTGGTTTGTCAATCCCTGCGGTATCAAATAGATTTGTTCGGATTCCAGCAAACTGTATAGTCTCATTTATAAGGTCTCTTGTGGTCCCGGGTATATTGGATACGATAGCTCTTTCAGAATTAAGTATTAAATTTAATATACTTGATTTACCGACATTTGGTTTGCCTATTATAGGGATGTCAATGCCGTGGGAAATCTTTTCTCCAATTCTGCACCTTTGCAACAGGTTATCAAGTTGAATCCTGATGTCATCAAGTTGAGTAATTGCATCAGCCTCTGATATGAACTCAATATCCTCTTCCAGAAAATCTATACCAGCCTCAATATCAGCCTTTAGCAGAATAAGGCGAGACTTTATTTCATTGACAACATCCCGTAAAGAACCGTGCATCTGTCTGATTGATGAGGATATCTCCCATTCACTTCTTGCTGTTATGACCTGATTAATCGCCTCTGCGGCTGTTAGGTCTATCTTCCCATTTATAAAAGCGCGCTTGCTAAACTCTCCTGGTTCAGCCATCACAGCGCCATTTCGAATTATAAGATTTATTATTTTCTTTACAATGATCGGATTCCCATGACAGAAGATATCAACCATATCTTCACCTGTGAAGCTCTGAGGATTTTGATAAAAAACAAGAACAACATCATCAATAATTTCATTATTGTCTATAATAGATCCGTAAACAACATATCGAGGTTTTATTTTTTCAGGATAATTAAAGATCGAATTAACGACCCTAAGAGATTCAGAGCCGCTAATTCTAATTATTCCAAGAGGTGAGTTTATTGGTGGAGTTGCTGGCGCACAAATTGTATCATTAAGCATATTTATCTAATATTATTAGGATATACTTTTACCTTTCTGTAAATACCATCCCCTTCGCTCCTGGTTCTTACTCTTGAATCGTTCTGCAGTGTGAGGTGGATCAATCGTCTCTCAAAGGGGTTCATAGGTTCCAATGTATAAGGTTTGCCTGTTTTCACAACCCTTACAGCTATATCCCTAGAGAGTTTTCTAAGTGATTTTTCTCTTTTATCTCTATAGGATGCTATATCAAGGATAATCTTTTTATCAGTTCCTGTAATATTATTTACCATAAGACTTAAAATAAATTGCAAGGCTTCGAGATTTTTCCCATATTTTCCAATAATAAGTCCAGAATTTTCACTCTCAAGTTCAATATAAACCCTGCTTGATCCTTCCTTTATATCTTTTACCTTTCCTTCAAGTCCCATCATCTTAATAATATTAAGTAATATTTCTTTAGCCTTTTCACCAACATCTGTTGTATTTTCATTATAGTAAAGCCGTATCCTTACAGGCCTGGATACTCCAAATCCAAAAATTCCGCTCTTCCCCTCATCAACAACCTCAATCTTCACTTTGGAAGCATCATCTATACCCAACTGGGATAATCCCTTTCTGGTTGCGTCTTCAACTTTTTTACCTTCAATCTCTAAAACTTTCATAGCAAATCTCCTCAATACAGATTTAGGATCATAGCGCTTATAATATTATTTCAGGGATATGAGTATAAACTACTATATGTTTAAATAATGTCATGCTTCAATATCCTAGATCTATCTAAAGCATACAAACTTTTGCTTATGATATGGTCGGATAAATCATTACAGGCATTAGCGCTGCAATGTAACTTAAGGTTTATACAGTCATAATAAGTCTATAAAAATATTGTAATATATTAGAATTCGAGATTATAAGCGCAAAATTCGAGACGGCATCTAAATTTATAAACATATTCTATTTACAAATCTATTATGCTATAGTATATATTTATCCCTGCAAATAAATAAATATGGTTTAATCTATAGTTTTTATTATTATACCTCCTTTTGATTTAAGTAGTAATAACATCATTTTTGCCTCTCTTGTTAATATATACTTGATGCAGAATCTGCAGCAGATTCTGTAATGTCCAATATAGAACTAATCCAGAAGGCATACTCCAAAATATAAATAGCAATATTATAGGCATAAACATCATCATCTTCTGCTGTTGACCAGCCACCTCCCCAGAAGAGACCTTTTGCTGGAAGAATGTAGTTGCAGTCATTATAAGTGGAAGAATATTTATATTAAATCCTTTAATGGCATAAACAGTATCCGGCATAGACAGGTCTTTTATCCACAGGATAAAGGGGGCCTGCCACAAATCGATTGAATTTATCAAAGCGCTGTACAGGGCAAAAAAGAATGGCATCTGCAACAACAAAGGAAGGCATCCTCCTAAAGGATTTACCTTATTCTTTTTGTAAAGTTCCATAGTCTTTTTGTTAAGTTCATTAGGTTTATCTTTGTATTTTTCTTTCAATTCATTGATCTGCGGTGCAAGGGACTGCATCTTTTTCATCGATTCAGTTGATCTCTGTGTAAGAGGAAGAAGCACAATCTTTGAAAGAATCGAAAAAATAACTAGAGCCCAACCAAAATTACCAACAACACTGTTTATCTTTTTTAGACACCATAACACAAAATCTCTTATAGGTTCTATGAAGGAGTTTACATCAGCAGCGTCTTCTGTTCTTTCATCTAATGCGCTCAGTATATCTTTGTTCTTCTCCCCTGCATATACAGTAAAGGACTTTTTAAATACTTCACCTCTTTTGATAGTACTGATCGGAATATACATGCCGGTCCTGAACCCAGTATTGTTTCGTGCATCATAGATCACTCCGTTCCCGTTAAAATTCTCAGATATCATCAGCAAGAGAAAATATCTGCTCATAATACCAGTCCATCCGACTTTCCCATCCTCACCCTCAAGATCCGAACTTTTCGAAAAAAATCCGCCCCCTTTGGTTCCCTTCTCTAATTCATCGTTGATGTAATACACACTGGTTAATGTATTATAGGTATTGCTGAAATCCATTGCAGGTCCAAGGAAATCTGATGGAGAGACTATTACAAATCTATTTGGAAATGAAAGATCCTTTTTGCCAGTATTTATTATCTTGTATTCTACATTAAAAAAGTATTTATCATCATTAAAGGTAAAAATCTTTTCCAAGCGGAATCTGCCTCCGGAAAGAGATAAAGATGTATAAAATATAATACTCCTTGTTGTGGAACTATGGTTCCAGAGTGTATCCTCAAGGGCGTTCCCTTTAAGAAACTCATCTCTGCTAAAATGAATTGGGAAATCGAAAAATCCCTTAGCATTGGAATTGCTTACAACAAGCTCAATCTTTCTATCATTGAAAACAAAACTCGTTATTATACCGCCTTTATTAGAAAAATTCACGATATATTTGTTTGTTACTATTGATATATTTCTTTCTTTGACAGACCTTGACGGATGAATACTGATCTGTTCCTTGACCTCATTCGATTTGGGTATTACCCTTTCCTTCTCTTTCTCTATTTGCTCTTTCTGTGAGACATTAGGTTCTGGAGCAGTTTTTGGTTCTGGTTTTTTAAAATAATTCAGCCATACAACCCAAATAAGAAGCGATAATATTATCGCCAATATCATTTTTTTATCCATACAACCTTCCTTATATTACATGAATGCATGATCAGGATCAATATCTAATATTATAATCCAAATTAATACTAAAAATATTCAGTATATTCATCCGAATTATTATA
>JAXHTB010000218.1:0-6436 GCA_034190185.1 Spirochaetota bacterium
AGTTACTTTCATATCAATTTTGCTTAGTATGTTGTCTGCAGCTTTATTTTATAAAGCAGAATTTTTATATGGGGCTATATTTTATTGGTTATCTTACGTATTTGACTGTGTTGATGGGTCTGTAGCAAGATTAACATCTAAATTTTCGCAATTAGGACATGTTCTCGATCACTCTTTCGATAGAATAAGAACATTTTTATGCCTTTTAGCAATTCTCTTCAATAATGGAATTATTCATTCAGAATTAGTCCTACCTCTATTTCTTTATTATTTCTCTAATTCATTTCTTATATATATAAATAGAATATATCTTGATATTCGAAACATAAAAATTAATCATAAAAAGGATTACAGAAAAAAAAATATTTATTTAAATAAAAAAATTTTAAGCAAGAATTTTACCAAATACAGAATTACAAACTATCTTATAAATATTTTAAGTAAAAGAAAAATAAATCTATTTCCTACTGACGTTGAAGGTGATGCTTTAATCTTTATATTTGGTTCAATTACTAAAGATATTGACTTATTCTGCTATATATCTTCAACATTATTGTTAATTGCAAGTTTGCTAACAATATATAAATCAATAAAAATATAAAATTATCCAATACATGGTCACTTCCAAATGAGCGTGCAAAAAAGATGTTAGAGAAGCATTGTAATCCTACGATAGTTATTAATAACTAAAAAAAACAGCTAATAAGGAAGTGTACGATGCTTGCAGAACAAAGTATCATAGCTATTCAGGAAATCAATGGAAAAAATTAAATCTATATTTGACGAATTATTAGAACAGTACGAGGATTATATAAAAGCAACCGCACATTAATTATTAGAAGACTATATTCACGAATCTTTTAAAAGCTTATAAAATGTGTAAAGATATTCTTTTAATATCACCATTATTTAAACAGGAATAAACATTTTGTCACATTATAGTATATATTACTTTTTAAACAACGATAAAAGCCATGATTTTATTATTGTCTTCCTGTTAGTTGTTTTTTTTTCCTGAGTATCGCTCTCGGAATATGCCATGACATGAGCCGCAAAAAACTCATGAATTCCATCTTGTACTGCTGTATCTTTATAGATAAATACATATCGTTTTCTACTACCTGCAGTTCCCATCGCACATTCAGGTACCCTGAAGTCACAATTATATCCCAATTGATTCGATAGATTGATCAATGCTGCTCCGCTATAATAGTTGATATGTCCTGGTACAAACGGATATTCAAGTATTTCGAGCCTTTTTCCATCACTAATATTTGTAGACATTACCAAAATACCATTTGGTTTTAGGAAAGAAAGCATAGTTTTAAAGTCTTTTTGGGGGTTGTCAAAATGTTCTATGACCTCACAACATATAATAATATCGAATGCTCGTGGTTCAGACAGCGGTATAAAATAATCGGAATTCTGGTAATTCTCAATATCTGTAATTTTTACTTCTGTTATTCCTTCAAGGCTTTTAGCCCACTTGTAATCAACACTCAATCCGGAACCATAAAACAGGCTTTTCATCTCATTGCGTTTGAGAATTTCAACTGCAGTTTTAGCCATGAAAAATTCACGTCCAGGTCTTCTGTCATTACCAACTCGAGTTGAAGTATTTGGTTGAGAAGTTTTACTAAATGCAGCCCCTCCCCTGTATGAGTGTTGATTAGAAGGAGCATGTACAAATTTACATTCATTACAAATAATGAAGTCCATCTTTTTTTCGTAATACCGTTTTGTCCAGTTAGTAATTGTTTTTAATTCAACATTGTTTGCCCCACAAATTGTGCATGACTTTATACTATTATTTTTTTTATTCATAATCCACCTTCATATTTTTTCAATAATAAAACTGCAAGAATCTTATTGTAAATGATAAATTGTGTTATTGATCTTGTTTTTAGCATTATATTTATTGAAAAATTACCTCGTGTAGCAACATCAACAAAATATTACAAAAAGTTAGCTCCTTATTATTTTAGACCTGCTTTTAAATGAACATGAAAAGTTTATATAATCTTTCTTGAAACCTTAATGGTTAAAATAGTCCTTAAGGTTGAAAATAGTATTAAGCTAAGTCCTCCTAGAAAAATGCATATCTTTATTACAAAGACCCCAAAAAAAAGAGACAATATTGGAGCAATAAAAAAAATAAGCGCCTCAGTTTCCGGCGCCCCAGGGTTTGGATTTAGATCATGATTAAATGAGAATCTAATCCATCTCTTTACCAAAGTTATGATTGAAACATCATTCATTAAATTATTTCTCTTCTTTTTGCCAATATCTTCCATTTTTTCCTTTAACTTCATAGAATGCTTTAACTCAATTATCTCCAGTACCTGCACCCTTGTATTATAGATTGAAAAGACAATAATTATAAAAAATGAATAATAAAACCAACTTATATCACCTGAGATGTTATATTGTCCATATGCTATTGCAAAAAACAATCCATTATCCTTAACTCTATCGAGCAAATGGTCCCATAATTCTCCGAAATACGTTCCATTATTTTTTAATCTGGCTATTGTGCCGTCAACGCAGTCGAAAATATAACTCAACTCAAAAAAAAATCCTCCTATGATTAAATAAACAGCATCACCATAAATAAAAAGGACGAAAGAAATAATAGAAAGAAAAAATGAAAAAAATGTTATCTGATTTGGAGTAAAATTTGTTTTGTTTGCTATTACAAGACTTAGGGGTCTAACAAAAGGCAAGATGCATATATAAGCCCACCATGAATAGGGGCGCATAAGCTTACTTTTAACATCATCTTTTGTATATAAATTATTTGTCATTATGATTGAATTAACTAACATTGATATTGATTATAATTAATGATATTGTTCAATATCAATTCTTTATACTTTCAAGGTGAACTATCAATCTTTTTCGATTTTCTTACAAGTACAATTAGTTGATATATCCACATTAATGGTCCGGCGAAGCAAAAGAAGAGAAGTAAATATTCAAAACAATTAAATAACGCAGCAAAAGCAACACCAAAAACAATGATTTCCACAAGGCCAATCAGATAATTTTTACCAATCTTAACAATGCTATCAGTTTTTTGCAGGTTCAGGTTTATTTTTGTATCTGTAATATAACCTGCAATAATTACATTTATGAATGCAAAAAAACCAACAAAAATATATCTATAATCGTTGGTTTTGAGAAATACATTAGCAGTCATTGCTAAAAAAACAGCCCCCTCTTTTAAACGGTCAAAAACGGAATCGAGCCATGCCCCAAGAGCGCTTATCTGTTTTTTGTACCTAGCAAGCTCACCGTCACTGCAATCTAATATATAGGAAAATTGTGTAATAATAACACCAACAACCATATAAATATAGTTTTTATACCCAATAACAAAAAAAGGCACCCCCCCCAAAAATATTATAAATGAAGCTGTTGTGACCATATTTGGGGTTATTGATGTATTTCTTATAAGATATGTAGTGCGTATTGACAATTTTCTTGTAAAAATTGCAGTAAGTGGGCCATTTCTAAATTTCGCAGAGCTTTCTTTAAAACTTTGCCAATCATCTATATCTGCTTGTTTTTTCATAATATCCTCATAATAAAGATTGTATTTTTATTGATAATTGACTAATCAATGTAGCAACTGATAAAAAATTGTTATAACGAAATAATACTTTACATCACCGACGAAAATCGTCAGTAAATGGCTATAATCAGAATCAGTATTTTGGAAATCGACTTTTTAAAGGAACGCCATCCAACATAACAGATAGATTACTTTGATACAAACAAAAATATAATATGATTTTTTAAAAAATCATATTATATAATCATTTTGTTCAATTGAAAAATCTTGAGAAATATCATATTTATTCGAAGTATTTTAAAATTATTATTGAAATAATTACTTTTTATTTATCAATTACAAAAAATCAAATAATTAAAAAAAATGGTGATATTATGCCAAGAACTTTCGCGATCATACTTGCCGGCGGCACAGGCACAAGGATGGGTATTGGAATACCCAAGCAGTTTCTTTCCTTAGCCGGCAAACCTGTAATTGTTCATACAATACAATCATTCCAAAAACATCCAAAAATTGACAATATTTTGGTTGTTATTCACCCTGATTATATAGATAAAATCAACAGCTATAAACAGGAATACAGTTTGTCAAAAATAAAAGGGATTATCCCGGGTGGGAAGACAAGGCAGGACTCCTCGTATAATGCAATTACAGGATACGATTTTTTAGATGATGATATTTTGCTCTTTCATGATGCAGTTAGGCCCTTCATAGACAATGATATTATCGGTAGATCTATAGAAGGCACACTTGCCTATGGCGCTATTGATGTATGCGTTAGCACAACTGATACTATTGTTCAAAGCAATAGTAATGATATAATTGAGTCAATACCAGACAGGTCTGTATTAAGAAATGGACAGACCCCCCAGGGCTTTCGATATGATATAATAAAGAAGGCTCACGATGAAGCCAGACTTCAAAAATTTACCAGTACAACAGATGATGTCAGACTTGTGTTGAATATAGGCCATCCTGTAAAAACCGTTCGCGGAAGTTTCGAAAACATGAAGATTACTAACGCAAACGATATGATTTTATCAGATGCAATAGCATTGAGCAAAAAAAAGATAAAGGTTTTTAATGTTATTAAATATAGTCTTACAGAGCCAGGTGTATTTAGCAAAATTATTGAGGATAAGGAGTTAATCAGCAAAGATACAATTGCCGTTAGGCCAACAAAAACAAGCATATGCCAGGCTGACCTAAGATATTTTCTTGGCAAACGTAAACCGGAAATTCTTGCTTTAAAGCTTCCAATGGCACTTTTGCATGAAGGGATAGGTGTAGTTGAGCATTCAAATGACAACTCACTTTTAAATGATGGAGACCGTGTAATTATTATTCCTAATATCCCTGGTTGTGTTTATGAGCCAGAGACATATAATACATTAACGCCACCTTGCTCCTTTTGTGGTGCTGATTATATTTACGAAAATCACTGTAAATATGTAAGATTTCTTTCCAGTGGATGCGATGGCTTATCACAAAGTCATATATTTCATCCAGTAAAATGCCTCATGAAAATAGATGATGATATCCCTGACGACATAGCTGTTATGAGCGAGCTACTTACAGTTGCATATAATGCTGTAAAGAGAATCAACCTTAAACGAAAGAGCGATATTGTAATATTTGGAGACGGTCCTGTAGGATATATGACTGCTATTATTATTCATAAAATATTCAACTTTGCCAAAAGTCAGATTAATCTAATTGGCATGGACAATCTTGATCGTTTTAATTTTGTTACGACCTATAGTTTTAATCAGATTGATAGTTTATCTTTAACCCCGGACTATATATTTGAATGTGTCGGAGGAGATGCTTCTGAGCAGGTTATAAATAAGTCAATTGAACTTATAAATCCTGCCGGAAAAATTATTCTTATGGGAGTGTCAGAAAATAATATCCCTATTGACACAAGAGATATTCTTGAGAAGGGAATAACAATGATTGGTTCAAGCAGGAGTTCCAGATACGATTATGTTGATATATATAATAGTCTTAGAGACCCAGAAATTCAACAACTAATTCGAGAGATAATAATTGATAAAAAATTTATTATAAAATCTACTGATGATCTGAAAGATGCATTTAATTATACCGCAAAAAAGAAGGAATGGGGAAAGGTTTTATTAGAGATGCAGCTTTGATCATGTTACTGTTAACCGGAAAATAAGAAAATGGTGAAGCTGAATTCATATCCTAAATAGAACTTAAGAAGCATCAAGGTACAAGCAGATACCATACAAAACTTACGAATGTTGACAAAAACGATGGGGGAATACAATAATCAGATGCTATCAACTTAACTGATTCAGGGATTTCCTTTAGTTAATATAAGTGTATTCTTTATGCACTAAGCACGACTCTCTACAGGAAAGGAAATAGATATTATTCCCATTCTTTCCTCCTAATGATTTTGGCAGACTCAACTCATACTGCATAGTAAAACGGTGTCTTATTAATAAAAATAAATGTTGATTTTTTATTTCAAACTTTTAATATAGCAACATGAAATTAAAAATCTTATATTTTACAATACTATTAACATTTTTGTCAACGACTAGCATTTCTGCTGATTCCCTTGACTCGATGCTTAAACAAGATTTCACAGGGCAGCAAACCATTAAAATACGTTTTGAGGTAAACAAAAGACTCTATTCATTCAATGCCGGCAAATTTAGATTAAAAAAAATAAGGGAAAACAGGGATAAGATAAGAAATATTACTGAAAGAATCATTCCCTGGGCGATGATGGAGCATCTGGAACCGCCTGAAGTAGCGCGAATAATTGTATATATGTACCATGCGGATGAGGCTGGCGCTCCCTTCCTTGATGCTGAAGATCTAATACCA
>JAXHTB010000219.1:0-6436 GCA_034190185.1 Spirochaetota bacterium
TAAAAAAATCAGTTTTTTTATCATTTTTAGTATAAATTTAATGAAAAAAAAATTCAAGAAATATTTACTTTTCTTAATTACTCTAAAAAATTTAGAAACACTAAATAATGCCGCATCTTCCCAAGAACTTGCAGAAACATCGAATATGTTATGCGAAGATGACTTATGGCTTCATAGGATGATGGAATTTCTCAATATTAAAAAAAATTATAGCGTATGAAAAAACAGCTCAAATAAACATAAACTTTATAGATGTAAATTTTCTTGATTATATTATTTATTATTATAATATATATTTGGAGTTTGAAAATGATAGCTTTAAAAAATAGAAGTATAACAGGATTATCCAGATTAAGAGATAAAAAATAATTAGCTTGAGCAACAAGATCATAATTGTATTTCTTTCTACATGGTTAATATGGCATTTAGTATGGATTGCTTCTGTTAATTATCTAATGATAAATTCTGTTGCCCAAAAACAATTCTTCTCGCTTATAAGTATTGCTATATGGCTGGCAGGTCTGGCAGCAGGTATTTACTATCTTAAACAAAAAATAAATCCTATTGAGCGTATTCTGGAATCTATTGACAAGGGACATAAACTAACTGATGAAGAAATTAGATTAACATCAGAAAACACAGATTTAATCAGCAATGCATCAATAGAACTAAACTCCACTGCCCAGGGACTAAGTGAGAGCGCAACTGAGCAGGCTTCAAATGTTGAGGAAATTGCATCATCGATGGAAGAGATGAGCGCAACAATAACTCAGAACACAGAGAATTCCAGAACTACAGATGAGATAGCGCAAACCTCATCAAAACAGGCAGAAGAGGGCGGCAATGCAGTTAAGGAGACTATTGCTGCGATGAAGCAGATTACAGAAAAGATTGGATTGGTGGAAGACATTGCTGCGCAAACTAATCTCCTTGCGCTAAATGCCGCAATAGAAGCTGCAAGAGCAGGTGAACATGGAAAGGGATTTGCAGTTGTTGCAACTGAGGTAAGAAAACTTGCTGAGAAAAGCAGGAATGCAGCTTTGGATATAACTAATCTTTCAAATGACAGCATGTTAGTTGCAGAAAAGGCAGGAAGTTTGTTAGATGAGATTGTTCCAGGTATAAAAAAGACCGCTGATCTTGTACAAGAAATTACAGCAGCCTCAGAGCAACAGAACAATGGGGTTATTCAGATAAATTCCGGCATGGAACAGCTTAATCAAGTAACGCAGAACAATGCATCAGCATCCGAAGAGCTTGCTGGCACATCAAATATGTTAAATGAAAATGTAATAAATCTTCAGAATATGATGAAGTTTTTCAAAATAGATAAAACTATGGTGATAGAAGTTCAAAAGCCCGGAACAATAACTCCTAATAAAGCAAAAAAAATCATACAAAAGAAGAGATAGCAAAAGAAAAATAATAAGGAATATAAATTCTGATGATACAGACTTTTCAGTATAAAGAAGAGCCTATTAAACAAAAATCTGATGTTCAATGGGATTCCATAATCTAAATTTTATATTTAAAGGGATGCTATAGTATAATATAATCGAAATCTAGAGCCCCATCAGATTATCCCTTTCAATCCTGTTCTCCATTGAAAAAAAGTGCCTTTCAGCATTGAATAATACTGCTAACATAATCAGAAAAATTATATCCCTTATAATTACACCAATACCAATTTCCTCACTTATCCCGAATCTGCTTAATTCAAAGCAGCCGCAATCAAATGACTCTCCTTTTATGTAATTGATCGATATAATTATGATAAAAAAGATCATTAGCAGCATTAATACCGATGTAGATGCCCTTATTTTAAAACCAATTAGGATAAGAAAACCAAATACTAATTCTAAAAATGGAAAGATTATCGCAGCATAAGGAGCCATTATTTCCGGTATAATACCGTATTTTATAACTATCTTAACAAAAGCTGCAGGATCAACAGCCTTAAAGAATCCAGAATAGATAAACAGAAGCCCAATCAAAATCCTTACGATTGCTGTAAACCTGTTGCCATACAGGATATCTGTTAGAAGGTTTCTAATCATTTTCATTATTTACTACCTCCTCGGTCGCTGCATTCTCGATTGGATACCCTTTTTCTCGCCACTCAGGAAAGCCATGCTTTATTATATATATATGCCGGGAATATCCCATTGAAATAAGCTGTTTGCCAAGTTCATCTGATGTTCCGCATGATGTTCCTGTACAATAAATTACCAATTCTTTTGGTTGTTTTATAATATTAAAATATTTATTTATCATCTTTAAAGATTGAGATATCGGTATGGAAGGTATATTGATTGCGTCTTTTATATGTGATTCAGAAAATTCATAAACACTTCTTGAATCTATAAAAATTGCTGATGAGCTGTCATATTTTATCTTTGCCTCTTTAGTGGATATATAAACAATCTTCTTATAGCTATATTCCTCTCTGCTTATAAAAATAAAACCATTAGGATTTAAAAGATTAATCGCAAAAGCGATTATAGAGGATATAATAATAATAGATATAGATTCAGCAATTATTTTTTTTATTTCCTTGGCTTCTATCACTTGTCAAACCTCATCTTTTGATATTTTTTCTTGATATCCTCTTTATATTTATCAATTAATTTACGAATATAGGGATCATCCTCAGGTTGAAATTCATCCGGCAATCTGAATGAATTTCTGAATGATGTTATTTTGCCAGTATTAAATCTTAGCTCCAGAATGCCTATATACGCACCGTTGGTGCCTGCCTGTACAAGTATTGAATCACCCACACGTGAAGGATTTTTTACAAGCGTTTGAGAATGTCCCCCAATTACAACGTCTATTCCTTTCAATTTCCTGAGCAGTATCTTATCTTCGTCATATCCTGAGTGGGATAAAAGAAAAATTAAATCCACCTCCTCTTTATGAAGCGTTTTTATATCTTCATTTATCTCTTTGATTTGATCATTAATTCTTATTTTTGAAGTAATTTCTTTGGGATAAAATCTGAATGTTTTTTTTGATATGCTGCCAATTATTCCGATTTTTATATTTTCTCTTTCGATAATAATGTAAGATTTATAAGGATTTATCCACTCTTTACCTATTTTTATAAATATATTATTACAAACAAAAGGAAGTTCGTTTTTATACTTAATAAATTCATCAATTCCTCCCAAAAATTCCTGATCTCCAAACAAGATAGAATCGTATCCAATATATTTATATGCTTTGATAAGATATTCAGCAAGCAGTGCATCTTCATCTGAAGAGAAAAAATCACCCGTTTCGAACAGACAAACGTTTTGATAATTATCTCTTATCTTTTTTATCTCTGTTGCGCGTTTAACAAGTCCTCCTTTGGGATCATCTTTACAGTGACAATAGTCAAAATTACCGTTAAGTGAATTAGTATAAACGATAGTAATTCTTTCCTCTGAATGTAATTCAGCGCCTTGAGATATCAGTAAAATAAAAAAAACTAAGATTATTCTAAATGTCATATTGTAACTTAAAATAACTTCCTTAATTGATAGATATTGTTTCAATCTTTTTAAAAATTTGATATTTTGTAAAAATATCAAATAATTTTTTGTCCAGTTTATCATTATCTACCTCATCTCTAAGGATATCCAGAGCATTTTCTTGTGTAATCGCCTTTTTATATGGCCTGTCAGAAGCAACTAATGCATCATAAATATCTGCTATTGTAATCATCCTAGATTGTATTGGTATATTTCTCTCTCCGCTAATACCCTTAGGATAACCACTGCCGTCAAGTTTCTCATGATGATGTAATATAATTACTGGTATATTTTTATACTCAGGCGGCCATGGAATACTGCTGACAAAATTAAAGGAATGCATAACATGACTTTCAATCTCATTTCTCTCCACTGGATTCAGGCTGCCGCGTTTTATTAAAAGATTCATTTTTTCTTCATTACTCAGAAGTTGAATTTCATTCCCATCAATATCAAAACATTCCAGATATCTGATCTCTTCAATTATTTCATTTAATATACCTTCAGAATCCAAATCTTGAATAGTAACACTAGGTTCGTTTAATATCTTAACAGATTCCTTAATTTTTTTTATTCTTATAAGTTTCTCATCCTTTTCATATTCAATTTCTTCCAATGTCATTAGTAAGTCTTCTTTAAAATCTTGCTCCCTTAACCTCAAGCTTTCCTTAAGTGTATAGTGTAACTCAATATACCTGTAAAGATAATTTAGTTTTAATAATAGATTTTCAAATTCTTTCGGATACAATTTTTTTGCTTTCTTGAATATAGCTAAATCGATATATACTTTGCCAAAATCATGAAGAAGCGCAGCATACTCAAGTTCTTTTATTTCAGTAGATGAAAAGAATTTATCCTTAAAAAAACCTGTATTCTCATCATTTATAGCTCTTGCCAAATTCACACAAATATCTGCTACCCTAAAAGCATGTCCTGAAGTTGAAACATCCCTTGACTCAATTGCAGTTACTGATGCCTTTACAAATTCTTCAAATTGATTTTGTATTTGGTTTATCATTCTATTATTTTCAATCGCAATAGCAGCTTGGCCCGCAACTGCTTCCATAAGACCTTCGTATCTCTTTTCAAAGCTAACAACTTTATTTTCAAAATCTAATTCACTTTCAAGGAATATCTCGAATGCTTCATTTCCTGTAATACTACTATTACCGTTAATATCCTCTTTACTGTTTATTAACTGAATTACGCCTATTACTTTATCCAGATGATTTTTCATAGGAACAACAAGCATAGACTTGCATTTATAATTTTGTGCTTCATCAAAGGATGAGTTGAATGATATAGGGTCATGTGGAGATAATTTATAAACATCTGGTATATTCAATACCTCAGATGTAACAGCGACATATCCGGCTATAGAGTTTTTATCAAGGGGTAGTGTAAACTCCTCAAAAGGAAGGTCCCTTCTAAAAGTATGAGAATGTTTAAAGCGTAGTTGTTTTCCTTTATCACTATCTTCCTCGATCAGATAAATACTGCCTGCATCTGCTCCAGTTATCTTCTTACTCAGAGTGAGTATCAATTTGAGAAGATTTTCCGGGGATTTTTCAGTAGATAGAGCTTTTCCAATATTGATCAGATCATCCTGATCCCTTTTAGTATTCAGATGCCTTAATTGATTGTTGTGCTGCTCCTGGATTTGCATAAAAAGCATTTCAGTTAACAGATCAAATTCTATTAAGGATATTTCAGAAGTTTTTAAATCAGATATGCCTTTAATATTATCTCTATTTAATTTTTTTAGTTCATTATCAAAACAGATCAATACTATTTTATAAAGAACTGTTGTACTGTTATATTCATGTAATAATGGAATAATATCGATATTATCAATTCCTATGAAAACTATTGCAAAGACAGGGAAATCATTATTATTTCTATAAATATCAGATATTTCCTTTTTAACATCTATTGTAACAATAATATCATAAAGTCCTTTATGCTTATAGTTGATTGAATTCTTTACTTTATCAGATATTATAATAATTTTTTTCATCACCAGTAAGTAAAAATAATTTATTAAAAATAAGTTTTTTTTATTATAAAAATATTATCACGATTATAGTAAATGTCAATATTATTTATTAACCAGGTATAAGGCAAATAAAATATCTTGATCATGAATTAATTTATATTAATTATAAATTCTTTATAACTGTAATAAGGTAATAACCTGATCCAATATTGTAAAATAATCTAATTGTGGATTATTTTGATAAATATTATGCTAATATCAATAAAAATTTTATATGTAATACTTAAAATTCAGTTATACAATAATACAATACAGTTACTCTATAATGGCAAGTTTCAATAGGGGCAGGCAGGTTAAGAGGCATTAAATATTATATTAAAAATTATATATACTTTATCAATTGTAGAATATCAATTATCTTCATAATTAGTTCTCACTGTAGAATAGTTAATAATAATTCAATCCGATCCTTTGCTTAACATCATCAAGTGTCTTTGTTGCAATTCCTGCTGTTTTCTCTGCACCAATTCTTAGAATATTTTTTATTTCTCCAATATCACCTTGAAGCATCTCCCTCTTTTCTCTAAAAGGTTTAAAATATTCCCAAATAAGTCCGAATAATTCTTTTTTTACTTCTCCATAACCAACACCACCTTTTAAATATCTTTCCCTTAGCTTTTCTATTTTTTCTTTTTCAGCAAAAAGTTTATATAAAGCAAAGATATTACATTTATCCGGATCTTTCGGATCTTCAACTGGTATAGAATCAGTTACAATTTTCATTATTTTATTTTTCAGTTCCTTCTCTTTCTCAAATATAAATATTGAATTACCATAACTTTTTGACATCTTCTGGCCGTCTACACCTGGAATAATTGCTGTTTCATCAGATATAAGGGGTTCAGGTATCACAAAGACATCTCCA